>NZ_CP169531.1:3717500-3842500 GCF_041950555.1 Zobellella sp. DQSA1 | reverse complement strand
ACCTGAAACCGTGCACGTACAAGCAGTGGAAGCCGACTTGTTCGGTGACTGCGTACCTTTTGTATAATGGGTCAGCGACTTACTTTTAGTAGCAAGGTTAACCGTATAGGGGAGCCGTAGGGAAACCGAGTCTTAACTGGGCGTTGAGTTGCTAGGAGTAGACCCGAAACCCGGTGATCTAGCCATGGGCAGGTTGAAGGTTGAGTAACATCAACTGGAGGACCGAACCCACTAACGTTGCAAAGTTAGGGGATGACCTGTGGCTGGGGGTGAAAGGCCAATCAAACCGGGAGATAGCTGGTTCTCCCCGAAAGCTATTTAGGTAGCGCCTCGGACGAATACTACTGGGGGTAGAGCACTGTTTGGACTAGGGGGTCATCCCGACTTACCAACTCCATGCAAACTCCGAATACCAGTAAGTACTATCCGGGAGACACACGGCGGGTGCTAACGTCCGTCGTGAAGAGGGAAACAACCCAGACCGCCGGCTAAGGTCCCCAAGTCCTAGTTAAGTGGGAAACGAGGTGGGAAGGCTCAGACAGCCAGGATGTTGGCTTAGAAGCAGCCATCATTTAAAGAAAGCGTAATAGCTCACTGGTCGAGTCGGCCTGCGCGGAAGATGTAACGGGGCTAAACTAGGCACCGAAGCCGCGGATTCATGCATTGCATGAGTGGTAGGGGAGCGTTCTGTAAGTCTGCGAAGGTGTGTTGTGAAGCATGCTGGAGATATCAGAAGTGCGAATGCTGACATGAGTAACGATAATGGGGGTGAAAAGCCTCCACGCCGGAAGACCAAGGGTTCCTGTCCAACGTTAATCGGGGCAGGGTGAGTCGGCCCCTAAGGCGAGGCCGAAAGGCGTAGTCGATGGGAAACGGGTTAATATTCCCGTACTGACACACATTGCGATGGGGGGACGGAGAAGGCTAGATGGGCCAGGCGTTGGTAGTCCTGGTGAAAGGGTGTAGGCAGTGTGTTTAGGCAAATCCGGACACACAATGCTGAGACCTGAGACGAAGTCACCACGGTGACGAAGTCATTGATGCCCTGCTTCCAGGAAAAGCCTCTAAGCTTCAGATGTGTGTGAACCGTACCCCAAACCGACACAGGTGGTCGGGTAGAGAATACCAAGGCGCTTGAGAGAACTCGGGTGAAGGAACTAGGCAAAATAGTACCGTAACTTCGGGAGAAGGTACGCTGGAGCGGGTGAAGTCCTTCGCGGATGGAGCCTGAGCCAGTCGCAGTGACCAGGTGGCTGGGACTGTTTATCAAAAACACAGCACTGTGCAAACTCGCAAGAGGACGTATACGGTGTGACACCTGCCCGGTGCCGGAAGGTTAATTGATGGGGTTAGCCGCAAGGTGAAGCTCTTGATCGAAGCCCCGGTAAACGGCGGCCGTAACTATAACGGTCCTAAGGTAGCGAAATTCCTTGTCGGGTAAGTTCCGACCTGCACGAATGGTGTAACCATGGCCACGCTGTCTCCACCCGAGACTCAGTGAAATTGAATTCGCCGTGAAGATGCGGTGTACCCGCGGCTAGACGGAAAGACCCCGTGAACCTTTACTACAGCTTGGCACTGAACATTGACCCTACATGTGTAGGATAGGTGGGAGGCTGTGAAGCGGTGACGCCAGTTGCCGTGGAGCCGACCTTGAAATACCACCCTTGTATGTTTGATGTTCTAACGTTGCCCCCTTATCGGGGGTGCGGACAGTGCCTGGTGGGTAGTTTGACTGGGGCGGTCTCCTCCCAAAGAGTAACGGAGGAGCACGAAGGTTGGCTAAGTACGGTCGGACATCGTACGGTTAGTGCAATGGCATAAGCCAGCTTAACTGCGAGACGGACAGGTCGAGCAGGTGCGAAAGCAGGTCATAGTGATCCGGTGGTTCTGAATGGAAGGGCCATCGCTCAACGGATAAAAGGTACTCCGGGGATAACAGGCTGATACCGCCCAAGAGTTCATATCGACGGCGGTGTTTGGCACCTCGATGTCGGCTCATCACATCCTGGGGCTGAAGTCGGTCCCAAGGGTATGGCTGTTCGCCATTTAAAGTGGTACGCGAGCTGGGTTCAGAACGTCGTGAGACAGTTCGGTCCCTATCTGCCGTGGGCGTTGGATGATTGAGGGGGGTTGCTCCTAGTACGAGAGGACCGGAGTGAACGAACCGCTGGTGTTCGGGTTGTCATGCCAATGGCACTGCCCGGTAGCTAAGTTCGGAATCGATAACCGCTGAAAGCATCTAAGCGGGAAGCGAGCCCCGAGATGAGTCATCCCAGAGGTCTAGAACCTCCTAAAGGGCCGTTTGAGACTAAGACGTAGATAGGCAGGGTGTGTAAGCGCGGTGACGTGTTGAGCTAACCTGTACTAATGACCCGTGCGGCTTAACCATACAACACCCAAGAAGTGTGAGGCCTTGCAGGTCGAGAACGAATTCATCAGGCAGAGAATTGCTCCTGCATTTTCTGCATTGCCGCCATGCCTGGCGGTGAGCTTTTCCGGATTAAAGTTTATGCCTGGCGGCGATAGCGTTGTGGTCCCACCTGACTCCATGCCGAACTCAGAAGTGAAACGCACCCGCGCCGATGATAGTGTGGCAGCTGCCATGTGAAAGTAGGTCACTGCCAGGCACCCAAATTAGTTGCTGACTAAGACGCTTATGCGGAGCGGTAGTTCAGTTGGTTAGAATACCGGCCTGTCACGCCGGGGGTCGCGGGTTCGAGCCCCGTCCGCTCCGCCATTACTCAAAACCCCAGCAGAGATGCTGGGGTTTTTTCGTATTGGCCGCGTTGGCAGCAATAGCAATAGCGGATTTCTGTGACCATACCAGACGCCTGCTGAAAGGCCGGGGAGCTAACTTCCAGTGGCCAGTCAGTTTCAGGTCCTCTTTCCCTTGAAATTTTCCGACATGGACGGGCTTTGATATCAATAACGCCGTGCACAGCCGTTATAAAATTCCGTACAATGCCAGCCTTATAACAAGGGGGGATTATGCCGATTCAATTCAATAAACTGATCGTTTGGAATCTGTTGGCGGCGGTGGTGTTTGCCAGCTGGTATTGGTTGCCGGGGCACGGTTTCTGGTTTCAGATCGACAGCTCGGTTTTTTATTTTTTCAATAATAAGCTGGGGGCAAGTCAGGCATGGGTCAATGCCGTGGCCGTTGCCAATAACAGGGCGTTCGACGGCGTGGCCCTGCTGGCCATGGGGCTGGTGTATTACAGCTATTACCGGAAAGTGGGTACAGAGCAAAAGCGACAGTTGCTGATCATCGGCTTTCTGATGTTGTTGACCGCCGTGGGGCTGAACCAGTTGGGGCGGGCCATTCCGGTCGACCGACCCAGCCCGACGCTGACCTTTGAAAATATTTTCCGGTTGACCGAACTGGCCGGTTTCAAGACAAAGGACTCTTCCGGAGACAGCTTTCCCGGTGATCATGGCCTGATGCTGATGATCTACACCGCCTTCGTGTGGCGTTACCTGTCCTGGAAAGCCGGTCTTTGGGGCTGCCTGTTTGTGGTGGTCTTTTCCGCCCCAAGGGTGATGGGCGGTGCTCACTGGTGGACCGATATCTACGTCGGTGCTTTCGCGGTAGCGGCTTTTGGCATGGCCTGGCTGCTGCAGACCGGGCTGATGGATGCGGCTATTGCCTGGCTGAACCGGCGACTGCCTCACCTCAAAGGCTCCTGATATGAACTACTTTTGCTGAAAAAGGGCCGGGATTTGGCGGATCAGCCAACTCTTGGCCTTGCCCATGGCGTCTCGCCGCCAGGCCAGTACGACATCCGTGGTTTCTCGACAACTGCTCGACACTTCCTTCAGCTCTCCTTTTTCCAGCATCTCACCCGTCCATGATAAGGGTACCGATGAGACTCCCAGTCCGGCTTTGACTGCGGTGATCTTGTCTTGCATGGTGCTGACGGTCAGCCGTGACTGCTTCTCGAACAGGCGGAAAGTCAGTGATGGCTTGAAACGGGCGGTGTCCGCCACGGCAATGGCGCGGTAGCGGCTAAGGATTTCTTCGGTCAGTGGGCCGGTTTCCTGATGGATGGGATGCTCCGGATGGGCCACATAGACAAAGGTTTCCTGATACAGAAACTGGGTCTTGATACCTGGGCTGAGTACCGCATCGTCACGTAACGGAGTAATGGCGAGATCGGCCCGACCGGTTTCCAGGGCTTCCCAGGTACCGGCCAGTACTTCATGGGCGAGCTTGATATCGGTTTCGGTCTTGCGGGAGAGGGCATCCAGCACGGGGAACAACCGCTCGCTGGGCATGATGCCGTCGATAGCCAGGGTGAGCCTGGTTTCCCAGCCCCGTTCCAGTGCCCTGGCATCTTCCACCAGTTGGGTGGAAGCATGCAGCAGCTGGCGGCCCCGCTCCAGCACCAGTCGGCCTACCGGAGTGAATTGGGTTTTATGACCGGATCGATCGAACAGCGCCAGATCCAGTTCATCTTCCAGCTTCTGAATGGTGTAACTGAGCGCGGAGGGGACCTTGCCCAGCTCATCGGCGGCAGCGGCGAAGCTGCCCCGACGTTCGATGGCATCCAACACCCGCAGGGCTTCCAGGGTCAGGGCTTTTTCTCTAGACATAGATCGGTATCAGGCAGTTAAGGTTTACCAACAATAACGCAGCGCCGGAAGAGTTGCACCCGCTCGCCGTTAAAACCAACCCAGTCCTTTCAACAGGGCAGCGCCCAGGCTGGTACTCAGCAAGGAGCCGAGGGTGGTGACGGCGATAATGTTGGCCGCCAGCACGGCGTTGCCCCCCATGGCACGTACCATGACATAGCTGGCGGCGGCGGTAGGGGAAGCGTTGATCAGAAACAGCATGGTCAGCTCGGCTCCACGAAAACCGACCAGGTAACCGCCCAGGGTGATCAGGCCGGGAATGGCCAGCAACCGTAGCAATGCTACGGGGGGAAGCAACCCGGTTTCTTCCTGCCCCCGCTTCAGGCTCAGGGTCGCCCCGGTGCAGAGCAGCGCCACCGGCAGTGTCATCTGGGCCAGGTAATGACCGGTTTTCATCAATACTGCCGGCACCTGCCAGTCACTGGCGGCGAAGGGCAGGGCCGCGACTATGCCGATAATCAGCGGATTTTTGGCGATGCCCCTGAGGATGTTGCCCAGTTGCAGGCCTTTGCCCTGACTCAGGCTGCGGTTCAGGGTGACCACCGCCAGGATGTTGAACAATATGGTCAGGCAGGCCACATACATGGCGACGGACGCGACCCCCTGGGAGCCATAGGCATTGTTGACATAGGCCAGGCCGATAATGCCCATATTGGCGCGAAAGGCGCCCTGGACCAATATGCCGCGCAGCCGTTTGTCGGGAGTCAGTCGGCTGGCCAGCAGTTCCAGCAACACAAAAGCCACCAGGGTGGCGCCGATGCCGTAGAGGATAAGTGAAGGGCTGGCCATCTGGCTGAAGTCGGTCTGGGCGATGCTGGTGAACAGCAGCATGGGCAGAGCGATATTGAATACCAGTTTACTGGCGCCGTCGATAAAGCCTTCGTTCATCATCTGGGTGCGACGCAGGCCGATACCGAGCAACAGCAGCAAACAAATGGGGCCGGTAATGGAGAGGGAAAACAGCAGGCTGTTGATAAGCTCGTTCATGGCCATTGGAGTTGGAGGCAGGGGTAGCCCAAGCATGCCGCGAGTAGGGGGGTAGAGCAATAGCTCAGTGTACTGGCGGTAGGCTATAAATGGAAAAAGGCGCCATGATGCGCCTTTTTCCATTTATAGCTGATAATCGCCAGCTCGCTCCGGCTGGTAGTCGACGGCGGTAATGGTGACCTGCAGCATCTTGCCGTTGGGGCCGGGCCATTCGATGCTCTGGCCGACAGACAAACCCAGCAAGGCGCTGCCGATGGGCGCCAGTACCGAAATTTTATCCTTGGCGCCGTCCATATCGCGTGGATAGCAGAGAGTCTTGGTAAAGGTGTCATTCGTGTTATCCATGGTAAACCGTATGGTGGAGTTCATGGTCACGATATTGTCCGGTACTGCATTCGGCTCGACCACATTGGCGCGATCCAGTTCGTCTTCCAACCGTCTCAGGGCCGGAGAGTCGGGCTGATGTTCAAGCAGGGCTTCAAGCCGGGCCAGATCCAGGGTGGAAATAGTAATAGGCGGCAACTGGGCCATATCAACCTCCATAAAAAAGCAGGCAACGCCGAAAGCGCTGCCTGAACCGATGCTTAAGATATACCCCAAGCCGACCACTTAAGCCAGCCTTGTAGTTAGCAATTTGTTGGGAACGGCACGAAATTGCCATCCATCCGTTAATTTTGATGGCGACTTTGCGTTAAATCAAAAAAGCCCTGAGCTTTGTAGGGCAAACTGCCCGCCAGCTACCCTAGATACCTCAAAAGAAATAAGGACTGAGCATGAAAAAACTTTCCCTGCTGGTTGCCGCTGCGTTAATGGTCCCTGCCGCCCATGCCCACCAGGCTGGTGATATCCTGGTGCGGGGAGGTGCCGCCACCGTCAGTCCCAACAGCAGCGGGGACGATGTTTTGAATACCGGCCACCTCGATGCCGATGCCAACACTCAACTTGGTCTGACCCTGTCCTATATGCTCACCGATAACTGGGGAGTCGAGCTGCTGGCCGCCACACCTTTCTCTCATTCCGTCAGTACCGCCGGGCTGGGGGAAGTCGCCAAGATAAAGCACCTGCCGCCGACCCTGATGGGCCAGTATTATTTCGGCAATGCCCAGAGCAAGGTCCGTCCCTACGTCGGCGCCGGTATCAACTACACTACCTTCTTTGATGAAAAGGGTCGTGGTGCCCTGGACGGGACCAGTGTCAAGCTCGACGATTCCTGGGGCCTGGCGGTTCAGGCCGGCCTGGATATGAGGGTCACTGAAAACTGGTTTGTAAATGCTTCCGCCTGGTATATCGATATCGATACCGATGTGGAAACTGCGGTCGGAACCTTTAAAACCAATATCGATCCCATGGTGCTGATGGTGGGTGTGGGTTACCGTTTCTAGTCGATTTGCAATGTGGGTTGAGAGGTTTGAAACCTCGGCAGTGTTTGGGCAGACTGGGTCTGCCCTTTTTTGTTGGCGATGGATAACCGTTCTTCCATTCAGGCAACGGTGCTGGGCAGTGCTACCTGCTCCTTTACCTTGTCGACGATATAGCCGCCGATGGGAATGGCGGAGGTCGCTGCCGGCGAGGGGGCGTTGCAGACGTTGATGGTGCGCCTGGTGTTGACGAACAGGAAGTCGTCCACCAGCCGGCCGTCCTTCGACACCGCCTGGGCGCGGATGCCGGCCGGGTAGGGCAACAGATCGCTCACCTGTAGGCTGGGGCAGTACTTGCGCACCAGCTCCAGGTAACCGGCCTTGTTGAGGGAGTTCTTCATTTCCATCAGGCCCGGCTTCAGGTTCTTCAGCAGCACCTTGAGGATGCCCGGATAGGTGAACATCTCCAGAGTGTCTTTCAGGGAGATGTCGCTCTTGTTGTAGCCCTCCCGTTTGAATGCCAGTACCGCATTGGGGCCCACGGTGACGGTGCCATCGATCATTCGGGTCAGGTGTACCCCGAGGAAGGGCATGTCGGGATCCGGGATCGGGTAGATCAGGTGGTTCACTATCTGGTTGTGCTCGGGTTTGAGCAGGTAGTATTCACCGCGGAAGGGGCAGATCTTGAACTCGGGCTCGATTCCCAGCATACGCACCACCCGATCCGCCATCAGCCCGGAGCAGGACACCAGGTACTTGCCGTAAAACTCGCCCTGGCTGGTTTGCACCACCACCTGGGTGGCTTCCTCTTTCAATCCTGTCACTTCGGCGTGGTAGCGGATCTCCCCGCCCAGGCGCTCGAACTCCCTGCCCATGGCGGCGGTGACCTGTTTGTAGCTGACGATGCCGCTGGAGGGGACGAAGATAGCGCCCATGCCGGTGATGCTGGGCTCCCGCTCCTTCAGTTCGTCGGCATTCAGCCAGTAACGCTCCAGGCCATTGGCTTCGCTCCTGTCCCAGAGTGCCTTCATCCGCTCCATTTCAAGCGGGTTGGTGGCCACCAGCAGTTTGCCGCACTCGTCATAGGGAATGCCGTGTTCCTGGCAGAATGCCTTGGTCGCGATATTACCTTCCAGGCAGAATTTGGCCTTGAGACTGCCCGGGGTGTAGTAGACGCCGGCGTGGATCACGCCGCTGTTATGGCCGGTCTGGTGATGGGCCGGGCCGGATTCTTTTTCCAGCACCAGCATCTTGCTGTCGGGATAGTTTTTTTTCAGTTGCCAGGCGGTAGACATGCCAACGATACCGCCGCCGATAATGATGAAATCAAACACTGTTCTGTTCACCTGTATGTTGGAGAGGCAAAAGCCGGAGTCTGGCCCCGGCGTTTCTTGTTCTTGTTATCACTCAAAGGTGCCGTTTCCGGCGACGCCCTGTCAAAGTCTTTAGCCCTGGTTGGAGTGTTTCAGGGTCTTGGCGTGGGTAAAGTAGCCACGCTGACGCATCAGCTCCCGGCGCAGGCCTTCATGGGCGATGAACTTGTCACGGCCATGTAGCCAGAAGTGGTTGTTGATCAACAGGAAGGAGCCGGTGGGCACTCGAACCGACAGTTTTCGGGCGCTGTTTTCAAGGGCTTCGGACAAATCCGCCAGCCAGACTCCTTCCTCGTAGTTCTTGGGCTGCACGAACTGGTCGATGTAGGCCATGATCGGCTGGCCGCTGCGATCGGTGTCGAATACCGCATGGTACACATCCTTGGTGGTGTTCTTGCTGGGCGGTGCGGCCCAGCGCATCACCCGGCGAGCCATGGGATCGGCATAGAAACGCTCCAGGTGCTCCCAGTCATCCAGATGCAGCAGCAGGGAGTTGCCGCCTTCCATGTTCTGTTCATCGATCTTCAGCATCAGTACGTAGTCGGTGTCCTGCTCGACGAAGGTACCGTCGTTGTGCAGTTCCATCACCCGATGGGCCTGGCGCAGGTAGCTGTCGGAGTTGTCCTGGTTTTGTACCACGAAACGGGCGTAGTACTGACCGCTCATGGCATCGTAGTTGGAGCGGCCGAACAGGTGGGCCACGGCGGTGGTGAACTTGACCATGTCTTCCGCCTGTGCGACCCGGTCCAGCCCTTCCGGGGTGATCAACAGGGCACCGGTATCGCGATCGACCAGGGTATTGACCAGCAAGGGCTGCAGGGCCTGGCCACAGAGATCGTTCAGCAGCTTGGCCACGCGAAAGCGCAGGAAAGACTTGTACTCCAGCGCCTGTACCGGCCATTCGGCGGTTGCTTCGAGGAAGCCCTTGACGGTCTTCTCATCGAAGCGCAGTTCCAGCAGACGATCGGACTGGGCGGACGGAGCCAGGCTGAAGCCCTGGTATTTGTGACTGACAAAATCGGCGGTGGCAATGTTGGACATAGAGGCTTCCTTGTTATTTCACGTGGTGTAGGTCAAAGCGGCTTAATGTCGCTGTATATATAAAATGTCGACATTTTTGATTATTGTCAATAAATGATGCTGTTTTTATGATCTCCGTTGCAATTTCGTTATAATTGCGGAACAGAACAACGCAGGAACAGAGCATGAGCAACCTTGATTCACCCCGGGAAAACCTGGCGCGAACGGCCTATCAGCAGTTGAAACAGGACATCATCCGCAGTCACTTCGGCCCGGGTGAGAAACTGCTGATGAGCACCCTCAAGAGCCGCTACGGCCTGGGTGTGAGCCCGCTGCGGGAGGCGTTATCACAATTGGTATCGGAACGGCTGGTCACCGCCGAGAGCCAGCGCGGCTTTAGGGTCAGTCCCATGTCGGTGGCCGAGTTGAAGGACATCTACGACGCCCGTGCCCAGTTGGAGGGATTAGTGGTGGAACTGGCCATGACCCGGGGCGACGACCTCTGGGAGGCGGGGGTGGTGGCCGCCCACCACGCCCTGGCCAAGGTGACCCACCTGGCGTCGGTGGAGGAGCAGCTCAATCAATGGGACAGCCGCCACCAGGCCTTTCATAACGCAGTGGCCGCCGGCTGCCGCTCGCCTCAACTGCTGGTGGTACGCCAGACCCTGATGGATCAGGCGGCCCGTTACCGCTACCTGTGGCTGCGTCGTACCGTATTCAGCGAGCAGGCCCTGGCGGAGAAGCAGCAAGAGCATCAGGCGCTTTTTGAGGCCATTCTGGCCCGTAGAGCCGAGGCCGTGGCCATGATGCGCGAGCACCTGCACAGCCCTGTTTCCATCATTACCCAGGTACTGGCCGAGCAGGGCGTACGCTGAGTTCTCAGGGGCGGGATATCCTATCCCGCCTTTCTCTTTGCTTTTTTTAGTCATAAATCCCACCCAAAAGAGTCTGTCTCTCTCATATATTCTTTTCAGTGCTAACTAATTAGTACTTATCACTTTTTTTAAAGAGGCCCTTGCTTCTGGAAGTTTAGCCGTGCAACTATAAAGACATTCAGACGTCTAAACGTCTTTGTAGCTAAAGAGAACACGGAGATAACAACAATGGCTTTGTCACACAACCTGGGATTTCCCCGTATCGGTAACCGCCGCCAACTGAAGTTCGCCCTCGAGTCCTACTGGAAAGGCCAGTCCGATGCCGGCGAACTGAACACCATCGCCCTGCAGACCCGCAAGGCGGTACGCCAGTACCAGCAGGGGCTGGATCTGCAACCGGCGGGCGATTTTTCCTTCTACGATCAGGTGCTGGACACCAGCGCCCTGCTGGGGGTGATCCCGGCGCGCTTCAACCAGCCGGCGGACGAGCCGGTGAGCCTGGACACCTATTTCCGTGTGGCTCGCGGCCGGGCGCCGACCGGTGAAGACACCTTCGCCAGCGAAATGACCAAGTGGTTCGACACCAACTACCATTACCTGGTACCGGAAATCACCGCCGATCAGGCCTTCCGCCTGGCCAGCACCAAGCTGTTCGACGAAGTGCAGGAAGCCAAGGAAGAGGGCATTGCCGTCAAGCCGGTGCTGTTGGGACCGGTAACCTGGTTGTACCTGGCCAAGGTCAAGGGCGAGGAGTTCGATCGGCTGAGCCTGCTGCCCCGTCTGCTGGAAGCCTATCGGCAGATTCTGGCCAGGCTGGCCGCCCAGGGGGTGGAGTGGCTGCAGATCGACGAGCCGCTGCTGGTGCTGGATCTGGCTCCCGAGTGGCAGCAGGCGGTGACCCAGGCCTACGCCGAGCTGGCCGGGGCCGAGCTCAAGCTGCTGCTGACCACCTACTTCGCCCCCCTGGCCGACAACCTGGCGCTGGTCAGTGCTCTGCCGGTGGCCGGTCTGCACGTGGACGCGGTGCTGGGTGACAGCCTCGACACCATCGCCGCCGCCTGGCCCCAGGGCAAGGTACTGTCGGTGGGCATCGTCAACGGTCGCAACATCTGGGCCAACGATTTGCGTGCCTCCCTGAACAAGCTTCAGCCCCTGGCCGAGCGCTACGGCGACAATCTGTGGATTGCGCCGTCCTGTTCACTGCTGCACTCGCCGGTGGATCTGGCATCGGAAGACCGGCTCGATCAGGAGCTGAAATCCTGGCTGGCCTTTGCCGCCCAGAAAGTACAGGAAGTGATTATCCTGACCCGGGGCATTAACCAGGGTGAAGAAGCCATTGCCGCCGAGCTGGCCGCCTCCGATGCCATAGTAGCGTCACGCAAGACTTCCAAGCGTATTCACAACAATGAGGTCAAGGCGCGGGTGGCCGCTATTGCCGGCGGCGACGACCAGCGCGGGGCGCCTTACGTGGCGCGGGCCAAGGTGCAGGCGGCCAAGCTGCAACTGCCGCTGTTCCCCACCACCACCATCGGTTCCTTCCCCCAGACCGCCGACATCCGCGCCCTGCGCCGGGATCACAAGGCGGGCAGCCTCGACGAGCAGGCTTACGAGGAAGGCATCCAGCAGCATATCCGTCAGGCCATCGACGAACAGCAAGCCCTGGGACTGGACGTGTTCGTGCACGGTGAGGCCGAGCGCAACGACATGGTGGAATATTTCGGTGAACTACTGGAAGGCTTTGCCTTCACCCGTTTCGGCTGGGTGCAGAGCTACGGCTCCCGCTGTGTCAAGCCACCCATCATCTTCGGTGACGTCTGGCGCGCCAAGCCGATGACCGTGAGCTGGACCCAGTACGCCCAGAGCCTGACCGACAAACCGGTCAAGGGCATGCTTACCGGCCCGGTGACCATTTTGTCCTGGTCCTTCCCGCGGGAAGACGAGAGCGACGTCAACTCTGCCTACCAGATAGCCCTGGCCCTGCGCGATGAAGTGGCGGATCTGGAAGCGGCCGGGGTCGGCATCATCCAAATCGACGAGCCGGCGTTCCGCGAGCTGATGCCACTGCGCAAGGCACCCCAGGCGGCCTATCTGGCCTGGGCCGAGAAGGCCTTCCGTCTGAGCGCCTCGGTGGTGGAGAACACTACTCAGATCCACACCCACATGTGTTATTCTGAGTTCAACGAAATCATCGAGTCCATCGCCCGCCTGGATGCGGATGTAATCACCATCGAAACCTCCCGCTCCGACATGGAGTTGCTGGATGTGTTCAGGGACTTCGCCTATCCCAACGAGATCGGTCCCGGGGTGTACGACATTCACTCGCCGCGCATTCCGTCGGTGCAGGAGATGGTCAAACTGATCGAAAAAGCCGTGGAGCGTCTGCCCAAGGAGCGCATCTGGGTCAACCCCGACTGTGGTCTCAAGACCCGCAACTGGGAAGAAACCCGTGCCGCCCTGGCCAACATGGTGGCGGCCACCGAGGCGCTGCGCCAGGCCTACGCCGAAACCCGGGTATAAAGGAATCGTTTTAATTTAAGTTGTTAGGAGATAAACATGGGTTTTCACAGCGCGCGTCATGTAGAAGCGCTCAACCAGTCGTTGGCCGACCTGAACGGCGATATCAATGTGTCTTTCGAGTTCTTTCCGCCCAACAGCGAGCAGATGGAGCAGACCCTGTGGCACTCCATCGAGCGGCTGAAGACGCTGGCGCCCAAGTTTGTCTCCGTGACTTACGGTGCCAACTCCGGCACCCGGGACCGTACCCACAAGGTGATCAAGGATATTCAGGACAAGACCGGCCTGGTGGCCGCGCCGCACCTGACTTGTATCGATGCCAGCCGGGATGAGCTGCGTGGCATCGCCCGGGACTACTGGAACAACGGCATTCGCCAGATCGTGGCCCTGCGTGGCGACCTGCCCCAGGGCGTGGAGAAGCCGGACATGTACGCCGCCGATCTGGTGAGCCTGCTGAAGGAAGAGGCCGACTTCGATATCTCGGTGGCGGCTTACCCCGAGGTGCACCCGGAGGCGAAAAGCGCCCAGGCCGATCTGCTCAGCCTCAAGCGCAAGGTCGATGCGGGTGCCAACCGGGCCATCACCCAGTTCTTTTTCGACGTCGAGTCCTACCTGCGGTTTCGCGATCGCTGTGTGACCATCGGCATCGACGTGGAGATAGTGCCGGGCATACTGCCGGTGTCCAACTACCAGACCCTGCTCAAGTTTGCCGGCTTCTCCAACGTCAAGATCCCGGGCTGGATGCACCAGCGCTACCAGGGGCTGGAAGATGATCAGAACACCCGCAACCTGGTGGGGGCCAGCATCGCCATGGATCAGGTTCGGGTACTGAGCCGGGAAGGAGTGAAGGATTTCCACTTCTACACCCTGAACCGCTCCGAGCTGACCTACGCCATCTGCCACACCCTGGGTGTGCGGCCTCAGGCGGCGGCCCGGTAACGATTCCTGTTATTGCAAAACCCCCGCAGGCCTTGGCTTGCGGGGGTTTTTTCATCTATGGTGCCCGGAGAGCGGGCTCCGGGTTCCGCTGACGGTTGACTTTGCAATCCCCTTCATTCCACTATGGCGGACCGTCGTGCCGCCGGCTCCGTGGCCGGTGTTTTGTTCTGCCCTACCGCGACAGGAACTTCCAATAACAACAGAAAGGACTTCTTTATGCGAGTTAACCAGGTCGTTGCCGCCCTTACCGCCGCCATGAGTTTCAGCCTGGCCGGCCCCGCTTTCGCCCAGGATACCCGGGAGTTTTCCGTGTCCACCGTGCTGTCCGACGCCTTCCCCTGGGGGCAGGCCGCCGCCAGGTGGGCCGAGCTGGTGAACGAGCGCTCCGAGGGACGCCTGACCCTCAAGGTCTACCCCAATGCCCAGCTGGTGTCCGGCGACCAGACCAAGGAATTTTCCGCCATGCGCAGCGGCCTTATCGATATGGCGGTGGCCTCGACCATCAACTGGTCGCCCCAGGTACCCGAACTGAACCTGTTCTCGCTGCCTTTCCTGATGCCCGACGAGGCGGCCATCGATGCCATTACCCAGGGTGGCGCCGGCGAGAAGGTCTTCGCCGCCATCGAAAAACGAGGAGTGGTGCCCCTGGCCTGGGGCGAAAACGGTTTCCGCGAGCTGTCCAACTCCAAGCAGCCTATCCGGAGCCCGGAAGACGTCAAGGGCCTCAAGATCCGGGTGGTGGGCTCGCCCCTGTTCCTCGATACCTTTAATACCCTGGGCGCCAACCCGACTCAGATGAGCTGGGCCGACGCCCAGCCGGCACTGACCACCGGCGCTATCGATGGCCAGGAAAACCCGCTGTCGGTGTTCGACGTGGCGCGGGTCGATCAGGTCGGCCAGAAGTACCTGACCCTGTGGCACTACATGGCGGATCCGTTGATCTTCGGCGTCAACCAGAAGGTATGGAAGTCCCTGCCCGCCGAGGACCAGCAATTGTTGCGCCAGGCCGCCATCGACGCCGGCGCCTGGGAAATCGAGAAATCCCGCAATGAACTGGCCGACACCCTGGTCGCCATCAAGGAACGTGGGGTGGCGGTGACCGAGCTGAACCCCGAGCAGCATCAGGCCTTCGTGGAGGCCACCGCCGCCGTCTATGAAAAGTGGACGCCGCGTATTGGTGCCGAATTGGTGGCGGAAGCCCAGGCGGCCATCGACGCCCGTTAAACCACGGCCCGGCCCGCGCGGCCGTCGTTTCATCACACCGGCGCCAGGAGGGCGTCTGCGGCCTCGGGGGAGAGGCGGGTGTGAGGTCGGCGCGGGTCCATGCCCCTTACTTGCTTACCGAGAGTTGTTGTCCCCATGTCGAAATCTGCCCCCGACGCCAGGCCAGAACGCTGGCTGGCGGCCCTGGCCCTGCTGGCGGTCTGTGTGATCAGCCTGGGCAATGTGGTGGTGCGTTATGCCACCGATGCCTCCTTCGCCTTTACCGAAGAATTTTCCGTGTTTCTACTGGTGGTGCTCACCTTCGCCGGTGCCGCCCTGGCCTCGCGCCGCCATGCCCATATCCGCATCGAACTGGTGGAAGACAAGCTGCCGCTCCGGTTGCGTCCGGTGCTCTATGTGCTGCAGTGGGCCGCCAGCGTGCTGCTGCTGGGGTTGGTGGTGTGGTACGGCGGCCTGCTGGCCTGGGAGGAATACAGCTGGGAGTCGCTGTCGCCCGGACTGGGTTACCCCACCTGGATCTATATTGTCTGGCTGCCGCTGCTGTGCCTGGCCATCATCTGGCGGCTGACCCAGAGCCTGGTGGAGCGCTGCCGTACCTGCCGCGAGGAGCCGAGCCATGAGTCCTGATCTACTGATGTTGCTGGTGTTTGGCGCCGCCATGCTGCTGGGGGTGCCGGTGGCTTTCGCCCTGGGGCTGGGCGGGGCCGCCGGCATCGTCGCCGGCCTGTCGCCGGAGATGCTGGCCACCCTGGGCACCAACACCTACAACAGCATCGCCAAGTACCCGCTGATCGCCATTCCGTTGTTTATTCTTACCGGCCTTATCTTCGAGCGGGCCGGGGTGGCGGCCAGCCTGGTGCGCTTCGCCCAGGCGCTGATCGGTCCGCGTCACGGTGGCCTGGGGTTGGTGGTGGTACTGGTGTGTCTGATCATGGGCGGCATGAGCGGCTCGGGCCCGGCGGACGCGGCGGCGGTGGCCATGGTGATGCTGCCGAGCATGACCCGGGCCGGCTATCCCAAGCCTTTCTCGGCGGCGCTGATCGCCTCCGCCTCGTCCACCGCCATCCTGATCCCGCCGTCCATCGCCCTGATCCTCTATTCCATAGTGGTGCCCGGGGTCGATCTGCGCGCCTTGTTCGCCGCCGGCCTGTTCCCGGGTATCCTCGCCGGGCTGTCACTGCTGCTGCCGGTGTGGTGGCTGGCCCGGCGCAACGGCTGGGAAGACCCCAAGCAGGGCGAGCGGCCACCGCTGAAAGAGAGCTTTATCCGTGCCTTGCCGGCGCTGTTCGCCCCGGTGCTGATCCTCGGCGGCCTGCGCTCGGGCCTGTTCACCCCCACCGAGGCGGCGGTGGTGGCGGTGACCTACGGCCTGGTGGTGGGTATCTTCGTCTATCGCCAGCTCAGCCTGAAGGCGGTGTGGCGCCTGCTCGGCGAGGCGGGTATGGTGTCCGGGGTGGTGATGATCATCATCTCCCTGGCGGGCATCTTCGCCTGGGCCGGCACCACCCTCGGTACCTTCAACCACCTGGCCCAGGCCATGCTGTCCCTGTCCGACAACGGCTGGGTGCTGCTGATGCTGATTATGGTGCTGGTGCTGCTGGCGGGCATGTTGCTCGATGCCATCTCCATCTACCTGATCATCACCCCCATACTGATCCCGCTGATGCAGCACTTCGGCTGGAACCTGGTGTGGTTCGGCATCCTGCTGGCGATGAACATCGCCATCGGCCAGTTCACCCCGCCGGTGGCCATCAACCTGATGGTGACCACCCAGATCGCCGGCATTCGGCTGGAGAAAACCTTCGGCTGGGCGCTGTTCTTTATGCTGACCATGCTGTCGGCGCTGGTGCTGGTGATGTTGTTCCCCGGTATCGCCCTGTGGCTGCCGGAGCGGCTGGGGTTTGTGGTGGGGGCCTGGTAACCGCGTTGCCGGCTTGACAAGCCGGGTGCCAAAAGCCCCCGGCTGCAGCCTGTGCCGAGCAGTTAGCCATAAAGATGGCGTTCGTTGCTCGCTGTATGGCCTGGCAGGCGGGGGCGTTCATCGGCCGAAAGTCAGACTTTTTTAAGCGCCTTCTTCAGTTTTTTCAATTTGCCTTCATGTTTGGCGATTTTGGCCTTGCGGGTTTTTATCTGCTGTTTCAGGTTTTTTGCCTTGTTTTTTGCCATGGTATGCCTCCTTTAACATATTGTTGTGCTGCTGGGCACGGAATAGAGCGACGAGCTGGCGGGCGAATAGGGCCAGGTCGACACTCAGCTGGTATTAGTCGGTCGCCCGGGCGGCGTCTGTTGCGCGATAAACTCCCGGATAAAGCGGCGTATCTCCCGGGCAGCACTGGAGTCCAGTTGCTCGCATAAATCGATAAAGTCATCGCGCTCCTTGCTGTTGATGCGAATGACCAACTGACCGTCTTTCTTCTGTTTGTGTTGTCTCTGCTCACCGGACATGGGTGTGATCGATCCCGCGCTGTATAGTGCAATGCAACGTATATACAAAGCGTAGACATTGGTGTGCATATTGAATGTGAACTTTTTATTACGTGGTGGCTGACGCAGGTGTCCCTGGCCGGCACCATGAGTATCGGCCAGGGTGTTCGCCGCCCGGCAAGCCGGGCGAACAGGCCTAATGCCGACTGCGGAAAGTCAGTAGTCGCAGGGCGTTGAGGGTGACCAGGGCGGTAGCACCGGTGTCGGCCAGCACTGCCAGCCAGAGTCCGGTGAATCCGGTCAGGCTGGTGACCAGGAATATTGCCTTGAGCCCTAGCGCCAGGGTGACGTTCTGGCGGATATTGGCGTGGGTGGCGCGGGACAGCCGGATGGCGTCCGCCAGCCCGGTCAACCGGTTGTGGCTGAGGGCGACGTCGGCACTGTCCAGGGCCACGTCGGTGCCCTGGCCCATGGCGATGCCCACGCTGGCCCGGCGCAGCGCCGGGGCGTCGTTGATGCCGTCGCCCACCATGGCCAGGCTGCGCGTCCGGCCGAGCCGTTCCACTTCCGCCAGCTTGTCCTCGGGTTTCAACCCGGCCCGGTAGCCGATACCGAGCGTTTCGGCGACGCGGGCCGCCGCCTGCTCGTGATCCCCGGTCAGCATCAAGCAGTCGATGTTCAGGGCCCGCAGGGTGGCGATGCCGTCTCCGGCATCGTCCCGCAGCCGGTCGTTCAGGGCGAACAGGGCCAGCACCTTTTGCTCCAGCGCCAGCACCGCCAGGGTATGGCCGCCGGCCCGCAGCCGCGCCAGATCCCGGCGCTGAGCCGGCGTGAGCCAGGTTTCCGGCAGATGGGCGGGGCTGCACAGCAACAGCGCCTGCTCCCGCCAGCGGCCCTGGATACCGGCTCCGGCCAGGGTGTGTCTGTCCGCAACGGGCTCGGCAGTCAGGCCTTGAGCTTCGGCGGCGGCCACCAGGGCCCGGGCCAGGGGATGGTGGGAGCCCGACTCAAGGCCAGCGGCCAGAGCCAGGACCTGGCCGCGATCCTGGGGCGGATACACCACCAGCTCGGTCAGGGCCGGCTGGCCCAGGGTCAGGGTGCCGGTCTTGTCGAAGGCCAGGGTGTCGACGCGGCCGAGCTGCTCCAGGGCGGCACCGCCCTTGATCAGCACGCCCAGGCGGGTGGCGGCGGCCAGGGCCGAGGTGACCGCCGCCGGGGTGGAGATCACCAGGGCGCAGGGGCAGCCGATCAGCAGCAGGACCAGGCCCCGGTAGATCCAGGTCTGCCAGTCGGCGCCGAGGGCCAGGGGCGGCAGCAGTATCACCAGCAGGGCGGCCAGCATCATGGCGGGGGTATACCAGCGGCTGAAACGTTCGATAAAGCGGGCGATGGGAGCCCGGTTGGCCTCGGCCTGTTCCATCAGGAGCAGGATGCGGTCCACGGTGTTGTTGCCCGGCTCCGAGGTCACCCTCAGTTGCACCGCTACGTCTACCACCAGGCTGCCGGCGGCCAGCCGCTCACCCCGACGGCGTTCCACCGGCAGCGACTCGCCGGTGACGGCGCTCTCGTCGAAGGCGGCGAGCGGGGTCAGCAGCTCGCCGTCCGCCGGCAGCCGTCCGCCCGGGTGCACCTCGATCCAATCCCCCGGCGCGAGTTCGGATGCTTCCACCTCTTCCGGGCCATCGGCACCGAGCCGGCGGGCCTTTTCCGGCACCAGGGCCATCAGCGCCTTCACTCCCTTGCGAGCCCGGCTGGCGGCCAGGCTCTCCAGCTTTTCTCCCACCATGAACAGCAGCAGTACCATGGCCGCCTCGGCGGTTTCGCCCAGGAAGAGGGCGCCGGTGGCGGCCACCGTCATCAGGGTTTCGATGGAGAAGGGGGAACCGCTGCGGGCCAGGCGCCAGGCCTGGCGGGCGATGGGGATAAGTCCCCAGAGGGTGGCCAAGGTAAAGAGCGTTTGACCCAGAGCCGGGTACGGCAGGCTGGCCAGGGCGGCGGCCAGCATCAGCGCCAGCAAGGTCAGTATATCCAGCTGCGAGCGCCACCAGGGGGCCGGTGCGGGGCGTGCCGGCTTGCGCTCCGTCAGGGGGGTAAAGCCGGCGGCGGTGATGGCCTGCTCCACGGTGGCGGGGACGGCCTCCGGGGCCAGCCGCACCTGCAGGCGTTCGGTGGTGAAGCGTACTTCGGCGCTCAGTACCCCGGGCAGGCGGCGCACCGCGGTTTCAATCTTGGCAGCGCAACTGGGGCAGTCCATGCCGCCGATACGCCAGTGATGGGTATTTCCCCGCCTGTCGTCCTCCTCATCGGGAGGCGGATTGTCCTGCCCCCGGGCGTCCGCTGCGGGAGCTTGGGCCGCGCAGCTCCTGGTTTGCTCGGTGCGGGGGGCACAGCCCTGGTGGTGGTGATGCTCGGTGGCGGTTTCCTTGGTGTGTTGGTGGTGACAGCAGTGTCCCATGGCGCTCTCCTGATGATGGTCTCTACCCGGAGTTTAGACCCTGGAGGTACCTCTAGAGTCAATAGCCGGCAGCACGGTGCGGGCGTGATCGATCAGCCGGCGGGACAGCACCTTGTGGATGCCCCGCTCCAGCAACCAGCGGTGCCAGTACAGGGGCTGGATCAGACTGCCCTGGGGGTAGAGTTCCAGCAGGCGGCCGGCCTCGAGATCTTCGGCGATCATCAACCGGGGGATCAGGCAGTAGGCGGCGCCGGCCCGGGCGATGGCCACGAAGGCCTCGGAGGAGCGCACCGCGTGGCAGGGATAGCTGCCGGCGGGCAGGCCGAAGTGGTGCGCTATGTAACGCTCGTGCATGTCGTCCTTCTGGTCGAAGGCTACCGCCGGCGCCCGGCGCAGGGCATCCCGGGTCAGTCCGTCGGCAAAGTAATGTTCCCTGAAGTCGGGCGTGGCCACCAGCAGGTAGTCCATCTGGCCCAGGGGATCGCAGCGGCAGCCGGGCAGGGGGGCGGCGATGATGCTGATGGCGCCGAAGGCTTCGCCGCTCCTGAGTCGTTCCAGGGTGCGGGATTCGTCCTCGATCAGCAGGTTGAGCTCGATGGGATGGCCGTGCAGCAGGGGGGTCAGCGCCGGGATCAGCCAGGTGGCCAGGCTGTCGGCGTTGGTGGCGATGGTTACCCCCAGGGGCTTTTGCGGCGCGTCCGGTAGCAGTTCCGCCATCACCGCGCTTTCCAGCTGGCTGACCTGACGGTAGTGGATCAGCAGCCGGCGGCCGGCTTCAGTGGGGCGGGGCGGCTGGCCGCGCACCAGCAGAGGCTGGGCCAGGCGCTGTTCCAGCAGCTTGACGCGCTGGGATACCGCCGACTGGGTCAGGTGCAACTGGCGGGCGGCCCCCTCGAAGCTCTGTTCGCTCACTACCCGGTCGAGGGCGGCCAGCAGTTTATAGTCCAGGTCGGTCATGAAAAATTCTTATCAAGATAAATTTTTATTAGTTTTACTTAATTCTAGGGGGGTTTTAGTCTGGCCGCCAGTCAGCAAGATAAACGAGAGCGAGATGATGTATTGGTTACCCTGGATACAAGGCTTCACCCTAGGGGCGGGACTCATTATCCCCATCGGCGCGCAAAACGCCTTCGTGCTCAATCAGGGCATCCGGCGCCAGCATCATCTGCTGGTGGCGGCCATCTGCGGCCTGTTCGACGTGCTGCTGATCAGCCTCGGTGTGTTCGGCGGCGGCGCGGCCTTGCAGGCCCACGGCCTGCTGTACTGGGGCATCAGCCTGGCGGGCATGGTCTTCCTGCTGCTGTACGGGGCCCACTGCTGGCGCCGGGTGTTCCGGCAGGAACAGGCGCTGGCGGTGGACGGTCGTGAACGGGGGCTGAAGGCGGTGATCATCGGGGTGCTGGCGGTGACCCTGCTCAATCCCCAGGTCTATATCGAAACCCTGATGATACTGGGCTCGGTGGGTGGCGGTTTCGCCGAGGAGCACAAGTGGGCCTTCGCCCTGGGCTGCATCAGCGCCTCGTTGATCTGGTTCTTCACCCTGGCGCTGGCGGCGGCGCGGATGAGCGCATGGCTCGGCCGGCCCCTGGTGCAGAAGGCGATGGATGCCGCCATCGGCACCCTGATGTGGCTGCTGGCCGGCAAGCTGGCGCTGGGGTTGATGGCCGCCGGGACACCGCTATAACAGCTCCGCCAGCCGGGCCTGCTGTGCCAGCCGGGCCCGGTGGATATCCAGGGTGACCTGCTCCACCAGGGCGTCCACCTCGGCCGGGGCCATAAAGCCCTGGCTGAAACCGGGACTGACCGGATCCAGGTGGCGGCGGGCCGCCAGCACCAGGTGGGCGATCAGCTCCCGCACCGGCTCTATGCCCACTGCCACCCGGATGCTGGTGGGGTAGATGCCGGCAGCGGCCAGGGCCGTCTCGTCCAGTTCGGAATGGGAGGTCAGGGCCGGGCAGAGTACCAGGGTATTGGTCTGGCCCAGGCTCACCATGTGGCCGAAGGCCGGTTCCAGGGCATCGAAGAAACGCACGAAGGCGTCGCGGGGCAGGCCGGTCGCCTCCAGATCGAAGGTGAGCAGGGGGCAGGGCAGGCCATACCTGAGCAGGCGCTGGCGCAGGGGGCTGTTGGGGTGATGGTCCAGGGCGTGGGAGCTGACCCGCAGATCCGGGTGGGAGGCGAGAAAACGGGCCAGCACCAGGGTGTTGATGCCCTTGGCCAGTATGCGCAGTTCCAGGGTCTTGATCCCGGTCAGCACCTCGTAGGCTTTGTCCGCGTCGAGGAAGGCGCCCTTGATGTAGTAGCACTGCCAGAACAGGGTCTGCCGCCAGCCCGGCTCGCCCTTGGGCAGGAACATCAGCGGCTGGAGACCTATCAGGGCGCCGGCGGTGGTGCTGCCGGTGCCAGCCATGTCCTTGGTGCAGGAGTGAACCACGACATCGGGGCGTTCCGCCGGCTCCGGTCGCTGCAGGGGGCGAAACAGCACCGGTGTGGCCAGGGTGGCGTCCAGCATCACCAGGGCGCCGGTCTCGTGGGCCAGGCGGCAGATCCCGGGCACGTCCAGCATCAGGCCGTGGGGGTTGCAGGGGGACTCCAGATAGACGCGCAGCCGGGCGCCTGCGGCCAGCGTTTCCCGGTGATCCGCCAGGGTCCGGTTGAGGGCCAGGCGGAAGTCCCGGGCCTCGGTGCCGTCGAACCATTCCAGCCGGATGCCGAGTTTCTCCGGCCGGGCGTAGTAGTCCTGCAGCAGCTGGTGTACGCCGCCGTAGAGGTTGCGGCTGACCAGCAGGATGTCGCCCCGCTCCAACAGGGTGCCGAGCAGGGCGTCGATGGCCGCCATACCGGAATTGAAGGTCAGGGCCAGGTAGTCGGTACTGTCGGGGCCGGCTTCCAGCTCCACCAGGGTGTTGGCCAGGGCCAGGGCGGTGGGGTTGAGCAGACGGCTGTATATGGAGTGGGTGCTCTCCCGGCCGTGGAAGGCATCGTCTATCCATTCGGTGCAGGCATAGACATAGGTGGCGGTGCGCACGATGGGCGGGTTGGCGCTGAACAGCATGGGCACCCGGTCGAACAGGGGGTAGGCGCCCTTGGCCAGCCGCGAGTCCTGGGTCAGCCCGAGATGGCGCCATTGGGCACGGAAGGGAGCCTGCAGGTTGTCCAGCACCTTGGCCAGCTGGAAGGCGAGGAACTTCTTGGCGTTGAAGCGGCAGATACGCTCCTCCGGTGGCAGGCTGTCCAGGCAGTCCCGGGTGAGTTGCCAGAGGGCGTGGATATCCTGGTTGGTGCGATAGAGGTTGAGCGCCGCCCCGGCCAGGTGCCGGCCGAAGGGGCTGGCGGGATCGATGCCGAAGTGGCGCAACTGCTCCTGGACCAGGGCGTCTGCGCTGTCGCTCTGGTGGCTGTGGCGCAGGGGCGAGAGTTCCGGATTGACGGCCATGGGGGGTCCTTGACGAGGGGCGGATCAGCAAGGTTAAGCATAGGTGAAGAAAGCCGGGCCGCACCTGGCGGCCGGGGGTTACAGCAGGGGGGCGCCGAGGTAGGCGGCGCGGGAGGCGACCCGAAACCACCAGGATTTGTCGGCGACCTCGTCTTCGGTCATCAGGCGCGAGCGGGCGAAGTCCCGCTCGAACATGGTCGCCATCTGGTCGGCGAAGCCCTCGTCCATCACCCAGGAGGTGACCTCGAAGTTCAGCCGGAAGGATCTGTTGTCGAGGTTGACGGTGCCGATGGCCGAGGCCTGGCGGTCGATCAGCATGGTCTTGGCGTGCAGAAAGCCTTCCTGGTAGCGGTGGATCTGCACCCCGGCCTCGAGCAGGGGCGCGACGAAGGCGTAGGCGGCGAAGTAGGTGAGGAGGTTGTCCGGTCGTTCGGGAATCAGCACCCGCACGTCCACCCCGCGCAGGGCGGCCAGCTTGAGGGCGGCCAGCACCCCTTCGTCGGGTACGAAATAGGGGCTGCTGACCCAGAGTCGTTCGCGGGCGGAGCCGATGGCGTGTTGCACCATCAGGCTGGCGGTCTCGAAGCGGTCCGCCGGCCCGCTGGGCAGGGTCAGGATGGCGATGTCGGCATTGGCGGCGGGCACCGGCTGCCAGTTGAAGGTGAGGATCTCGCCCGTGGCCCAGTGCCAGTCTTCCACGAAGGACAGCTGCAGGCAGAGGGTGGCCGGGCCTTCCATCTTCAGGTGGGTGTCGCGCCAGGGACCGAAGCGGGGATCCCGGCCCAGGTATTCGTCGCCCACGTTGAGGCCGCCGACCCAGCCGAAGCGACCATCGGTGACCACTATCTTGCGGTGATTGCGGAAATTGAGCTGGAAGCGGTTGCCCGAGCCCCGGGTGGAATGGAAGCGCCGCACCTGTACCCCGGCGGCGCCCAGTTCGGCCAGATAACCGCCGTTGAGCCGGTAACTGCCGATTTCGTCGTAGAGGAAATACACCTCCAGGCCCTGGCGGGCCTTGTCGATCAGGGCCTGATGCAGGGTCCGGCCCAGCTCGTCGTCGCGCACTATGTAAAACTGCACCAGCACGTAGCGTTCGGCGGCCCTGATGCCCTCCAGTATGCTGGTGAAGGTGGCGTCGCCGTCGATCAGCAGTTCCACCTCGTTGCCGCCTACCATGGGCATCTTGGCCAGTTGCTCCATGGTTCTTACCTGGCTCCCCCCGGGAGAGGGCTGGACGTGGTAGGGAACCACCAGCGACATCTTGTCGTCCAGCACCCGGTACAGCTGATTATCGTCTTCCCGCCGTCCTATCACATAACCCTGGAACTTGCTGCGGCCGAACACCCAGTAGGCGGGCACCGCCACCACCGGCAGGGTATTGAGGGAGACGATCCAGGCCACCGCGCCGGGGGCGGTGCGGGTGGACATCAGGGCATCGAGGGAGGAAACGAGGCCCAATGCCTGGGCGACGAAGAGCACCATGACCAGCAGGCGGCGCCGGGGCGAGCGGCGGGGAGGGAGGGGGGTAAGCGGTTCCGGCATGGGCTTGGATGACTGGCTGGGGATCCTGGGGCAACTGTAGCACAGGGGGAGCCGGGAGCGGCACCCGGAAGCGATGGATAAACGCAGGGGGCCGCCGGTGGCGGCCCCCTGAACTCAGGCGTCCAGCGCCTGGGCCAGATCGGCAATGATGTCGTCGCTGTGTTCGATACCGATGGACAGGCGGATCATCTCCGGCCGCACACCCGCCTGCACCAGTTCGTCCGGGGTCAACTGGCGGTGGGTGGTGGAGGCCGGGTGGCAGGCCAGGGACTTGGCGTCGCCGATATTGACCAGCCGCTTGACCAGCCTGAGGGCGTCATAGAAGCGTACGCCCGTGTCAAAGCCGCCCTTGAGCCCGAAGGAAAGGATGGCCGAGGGCTTGCCCTGCATAAATTGTCGGGCCAGCTCGAAGTCCGGATGCTCCGGCAGCCCGGCGTAGTTGACCCAGGCCACCGCCGGGTGGCTTTGCAGGAAGTCGGCCACCTTGAAGGTGTTTTCCACATGGCGTTCCATGCGCAGGGGCAGGGTCTCCAGCCCCTGCAGCAGCAGGAAGGCGTTGAGCGGCGCCAGGGCGCTGCCGGTGTTGCGCAGGGGCACGGTGCGGGCGCGGGCGATAAAGGCCGCGGGGCCGAAGGTCTCGGTGTAGACCACGCCGTGGTAGGCGGGCTCGGGGTTGTTCAGCTGGGGGAAGCGTTGCTTGTGCTCGGCCCAGGGGAACCGGCCGCTGTCCACTATGATGCCGCCCAGAGAATTGCCGTGGCCGCCGATGTACTTGGTCAGCGAATGCACCACTATGTCGGCGCCGAATTCGATGGGTTTGCACAGGATGGGGGTGGCGACGGTGTTGTCGACCACCAGCGGCACGCCCCGGGCGTGGGCCACGTCGGCCAGGCCCCGGATATCGGCGATGTTGCCCGCCGGGTTGCCGATGCTCTCGCAGTACACCGCCTTGGTGTTGTCGTCGATGAGGCGGGCGATAGCGGCGGGGCTGGCGTCTTCGGCGAAGCGGACCTCAATGCCGAGGCTCGGCAGCATATGGGCGAACAGGGTATAGGTGCCGCCGTAGAGCTGGGGGGTGGAGACGATGTTGTCGCCGCTCTGGGCCAGGGTGAGGACAGCGTAATGGATGGCGGCGCTGCCCGCGGACACCACCAGGCCGGCGATACCGCCTTCGAGAGCCGCTACCCGCTGCTCCAGCACGTCGTTGGTAGGATTCATGATGCGGGTATAGATGTTGCCCGGCACCTCCAGGTTGAACAGATCGGCGCCGTGCTGGGCGCTGTCGAATTCGTAGGCCACCGTCTGGTAGATGGGGGTAGCCACCGCCTTGGTAGTGGGATCCGTGCTGTAGCCGTGGTGGATGGCCAGGGTTTCGTCTCTCATGAGGGTCCTTTCCTTGTGCTCGATTGAAGCCTCACTCTAGGCAGTTTCACCCTGGCTGTAAAGCCGTCAGCGGGGCAGGATCACTGTTGCCAGCAGGCCGCCCCGAGCATGGTTGGCCAGGCTCAGTTCGCCGCCATGCTGGTGGATCAGGGTGCGGGCGATGGCCAGGCCCAGGCCGACGCTGCCGTCCTCCAGGTTGCGGGCGCTGTCCAGCCGGATAAAGGGTTTGAACACCTCTTCCAACTGTTCCTCGGGGATGCCGGGGCCGAAGTCGCGAACCAGGATGCGGATGGCGTCCTCGCCGTCCAGCAGCCGCACCTCCACCCGGCCACCGTATTTGACCCCGTTTTCCAGCAGGTTTTGCAGGGCTCGGCGCAGGGCGGTGGGGCGGCAGCGGTAGATAATGGGAGGCGGCTCTTCCAGGCTGACCCCGTGGCCGTTGTCCTGCAGATCGTCGCACAGGCTTTCCAGCAGGCTCGGCACGTCCAGATCCCGTACCGGCTCGGCCAGGCCGTCTTCCCGGGCGAACTGCAGGGTGGCATTAAGCATCTGCTCCATCTGGCGCAGGCCGTCCTGCAGCTTCTGTTTATCTTCCCCCTCGGGCAGGAATTCGCTGCGCAGCAACAGGGTGGTGATGGGGGTGCGCAGATCGTGGGAGATGGCCGCCAGCATGCGGGTACGGTCGGACACGAAGCGATCCAGCCGGTCCTGCATACGGTTGAAGGCGGACAGGGTTTCCCGTATCTCCCGGGGGCCGGTTTCGGCGATGGGCTCGGCCTTATCGCCCCGGCCCAGCCGTTCGGCCTGGCGGGACAGCTCCTTCAGGGGGCGGGTGGTGCGCTGCAGCAGCCAGATCATCAGGCCGGCGAGCAGGGCGGCGAGCAGCGTCAGGGACAGTATCGCCTTGGCGGACCACTCGGGCGTCTCCCGGTCGACCAGGGAGGTGAAGATAAGCCAGCGACCGTCGGCCAGTTCGATGGTGCCGTAGAGGCGGATGTCGTGCCGGGGTGGGTGGCGATGGGGGCGCTGCTCCCGAGGTGGCCAGTCGGGACGGCCGTCGCGGGTTTCGGCGCTGATATGGATGTCGAGGGCGGCGGGATAGCCAAGCTTATTACGCACGATGCGCTCGAAGTTGCCGCTGCGTTCACCGGCGCTGGGCGGGGTGCCATCGATGGTCAGCAGCAGGGTCTCGCTGCGGCTGGCGCGCAGTATTTCCTGGTGCAGCCCGGGCGGCGACTGGTTGAGCAACCGGGTGACCGCGATCAGCCGCTGCAGGGTAAAGCGGCTGTTGACCAGGCCCAGCGCCTCTTCGCGCTCCACCCGGTAGATCTGCACCCCGACCAGCTGGATCAGCACCAGGGCGAACAGGGCCACCAGTATCACCTGGCCGGCGAGGCTGCCGAGCCAGTAGCGCAGGCGTTTAATCCCCATGGCTGATCTCGGCCACCAGCATGTAGCCGCCGCCCCAGATGGTCTTGATGAGCTGGGGGTTTTTGGAGTCGGGCTCGAGCTTGCGCCGCAGCCGGCTGACCAGGGTGTCGATGGCCCGGTCGAAGGCCTGGGCCTCCCGGCCCCGGGCCAGATCCAGCAACTGGTCCCGGCTCAGCACCCGGTTGGGGTGGCGGATAAAGACCCGCAGCAGGTCGAACTCGGCGGTGCTCAGGCTGATGGTCACCCCCTTGTCGTCGACCAGCTCCCGCCGGGCCAGATCCAGGGTCCAGTGATTGAAGAGGATCTTCTTCGGCTCCTCTTCCCCGGCCGGCTGGCCCGGCTCCGGGTTGCGGCGCAGCACCGCCTTGATGCGGGCCAGCAGCTCGCGCGGGTTGAAGGGCTTGGGCAGGTAGTCGTCGGCGCCCATTTCCAGGCCGACGATGCGATCGGTATCCTCGCCCATGGCGGTGAGCATGATGATGGGCACATTACTGCCCTGGCCGCGCAGTTCCCGGCACAGCGAGAGGCCGTCGTCTCCGGGTAGCATCAAATCGAGGATGATGAGATCGACGCCGTGGCGCTCCAGGTACTGGCGCATTTCCCGCCCGTCGCGCACCCCGTGCACCTGGTAGCCGTGCTGCTCCAGGAAGCGCTTCAGCAAATCGCGGATTTCACCGTGGTCGTCCACCACCAGCAACTGCCTGCCTTTGTTCATCGTCTTTCCTCTTGCCGTGACTCCGCCAGTATAAGCCCCTTCAAAGGGGAAATGATGTCAAAGTATGTCAGCGGCCACGGCCGTCACACTTTGCTACAAAAAAGGCGGGTGACGACACAGTTTGCTGACAGGGGGCTGTTTTACTTGATGGCGAAATCATCGTACCCAAGAGGAAATTGATTATGAAAATTCGACACAGCGCCTTGGTTCTCACCGCTACCCTGCTCGCCGCGCCGGCCCTGGTCAGCGCCGCCAATACGGCGGCCGAAGGCCAGCCCGGTTCCGGCTGGCAGAAAGGGCAGATGAAGGAAGACTGCGGCCCACGGGCGGGCATGAAGGAAGGCCGTCACGGCAAGCACCAGGGGGGGCGGATGATGGATCCGGCCCGTTTCGAACAGCGTCTTTCCGAGCGCCTGGAAAAGCTGGAAAGCCCCGAGCTCAAGGCCCAGTTTATCGCCAGCCACCGGGCGAAGCTGGCGTCCATGGAGCAGCAGATGCTGCTGCACAAGATGATGGCGGAAAGCAAGGCGCAAGCCATCGGGGATGCGGATCTCAAGGCCGCTACCCTGGAGAAGATCGCCGCCGACAGCCGGCTCAAGCAGCAGCGGCTCAAGCTGATGCAGGAGACCCTGGGCAAGCTGCAGGGGTAACACCCGCAAATGCGGTATGACGGCAAAGGGCGCTTCGGCGCCCTTTGCCGTTTATGCCGCGCCTGACCGCGCCGGCCGGCGGGTCTGGGCCGCCAGCGCCAGCGCCAGCAGCAGGGTCAGGGCTTCGGCCAACGGCAGTGCCAGCAGGAAGGGATGGTCCGGAAAGGCGCTGGCCAGCCACAGCATCAGGCCCACCGGCAGCACCAGGCCCCGGCTAAAGGCGATCAAGGCGGAGGGCAGGGGCCGCTGCAGGGCGGTAAAGGTCACTGCGATCAGCATGTTGAAGCCGTTGAACAGGAACAGCGGCCAGATGAGGGCCAGGTAGCCGGCGGCCAGGGTGATGGTGTCCTGCTCGTCCGGGCCGAGAAACAACGCCGGGAGCCGGGGCCCGGCCAGCAGCAGCAGGGCCGTCATCAGCAACGCCAGGGCTGCCAGCGTCAGCGCCGCCAACCGGACCACCTGGCGCACCCGCTCCGGCCGGCCGGCGCCATGATTGTGGCTGACCAGGGGATGCACGCCGTCGACGATGCCGTAGCAGAGCATCACCCCGGCAAAAATCAGATAGTTGATGATACTGAAGGCGGCTACGCCGTCGGCGCCGACGGCGCCGATCATCAGCCGGTTGATCAGCCAGATCACCACACCTACCGACACTTCATTGACCCCTTCCGACAGGCCGTTGGTCAGCGCCGCCTTCATCTCGCGCCAGGGATAGCGGTCCAGCCTCGGCCTCAGGGCGCGCTCCGGCCGGCGAAAATAGCCGGCGATCAGCACCGCCTGTACCAGTTGGGCCAGCAGGGTGGCCCAGGCGGCTCCCGCCAGGCCCAGGCCGAACAACCCCACCAGCAGCCCGTTGAGCAGCATGTTGCACAGGGCTCCGGTTACCAGTGCCCGGGTGGCCAGCCCGGGCTGGCCGTCGGTACGAATAAAGTAGTAGGTCACCAGGGTGGCGAGCTGGACCACCAGCGCCAGGTTCATGATCCTCAGGTAGTCCGCCATCAGCCCCCGCAGCCGCCCGGGGGCACCCAGCAGATCGAACAGCAGCGGTTGCCACAGGGTCACGATGCCGCCGGCCAGCACTGTCAGTAGCAGTACTGTGAGCAGGGCGGCGCCGAACAGCCGGCTGGCCGCCGCGTCGTTGCCGGTACCGAGGTGATGCCCCGCCCGCACCGAACCGCCGATGGCCAGGATCAGGGCCAGGGCGAACAGCAGGGTGAAATAAGGTACCAGCAGGGTGACGGCAGCCAGCGCATCGGCCCCGACCAGGTTGCCGACAAAGAGGCCGTCAACCAGGGACGCACTGGTGATCGCCAGCAGGCTGAGCAGGGCATGTCCGGCGAAGCGGAAAAACAGCGCGGGCACGGGCGCCTGCACCATGGGATTACCGGCTTCAGCAACGGACATGGCGGGCTCCTTGGGTGTAACATATGTAACACATATAGAAATGAAAATAATTATCATGCAGATTGTTGCGTTGCGTACTTTACTCCGTATGCTTGCCAAACGAAAGCATGAAACCGACCATCGGACAGACAAGGTTAAAGGATGAGCACATCATCACGGTATATCGCTGAACAGGCTACCCTGAGAGCCTTTCTCAACTGCTACTTGCGAGAAGTCGAATCGGGCATCGACTGCGGCCACGTGGCCGGGGCAGGCCACAGCCGGCCGGTGACTATCGACTGTATCGAATTGCCGCTGGCCAGCCACCAGGCCGCACTGCGGGCCGAATTGAGCTACCGTTCCCTCACCGGCTGCCACGGCTTTGGCCGGTTGTGGCTGCGCCGCAGCCGGGAGGACGGCTGGCGGCCGATAGAGCCCTTCGCCGCCGTGCTGATGCTGGTACACGAAATCTACCGGGGCTTCTGCCAGGGCAACACCGAGCAGTTGCGCGGACGCGAGCTGGAATTGCTGCACCGGCTGACCGACAGCTACCGGCTGATGGCGGCCTACGTGGCCGCCCGGCCGCGGCACCTGCAAGAGGCGGAAACCTTTATCGCTGCCGAGCAGGCGGTGCTGTTCGGCCACTGGTTGCACCCGACCCCCAAAAGCCGCCAGGGCATGACCGACTGGCAGCAGGCAACCTATGCTCCCGAGCTCGGGGGCCGTTTCGCCCTGCATTACTTTGCCGCCGATGCGGGCTTGGTCCGGCATCGCTCGGCCCGGTCGGCTCCGGCGCCCGCGATGGTGGCGACGCTGCTCGGAGCGGACGGCGACCGGCTGGTGCGCACGGACGGCAAACAGCTGTTGCCGATGCACCCGCTCCAGGCCCAGGCCCTGCTGCTGGATCCGGCGGTACAGGCGCTGCTGGCCGACGGCCGGCTGTGCTACCTGGGGCCGGCGGGCCCCGCGTTTTCCGCCACCTCTTCGGTGCGTACCCTGTACCATCCGCAACTGCCCTGGATGGTCAAGTTTTCCATCCCGGTCCGGATCACCAATTCGCTGCGCCGCAATCGCCGTCACGAGCTCGACGCCGGGGTGATGATGGACCGGCTGCTGGTTCGCACCGGCTTCTGCCGACGCTACCCGGCCTTTCGCATGATCCAGGATCCGGCCTATATCACCCTGGACTTGCCCGGCCGCGAGGAAAGCGGCTTCGAGGTGATACTGCGCGACAACCCCTTCACCGGGGGAAAAGAGCGGGGCGTCAGCACCTTGGCGGCGCTGACCGCCGATCCCCTGCCGGGTGAGCCGTCGCGGTTGGCCCGGCTGCTGGGCGACATCGCCCGGCGCGATGGCGACGAACTGGCGACGGTGTGCCGTCGCTGGTTCGAGCGCTACCTGGACTGTGCGCTGGAGCCGCTGATCCGCCTGTATGACGAACAGGGTATCGCCCTCGAAGCGCACCAGCAGAATAGCCTGCTCGACGTAGCGGGTGGCTACCCCGCCGCCTACTACTACCGGGACAACCAGGGGTATTACCTGTCGGAGCGCTACCGGGACAGCCTCGACCGGCTGGCGCCGGAGGCGGCGCAGATCGCCGCCCTTTACTACCCGGACGATGAAATCCGGGATCGCTTCGCCTACTACCTGATAGTAAACCAGGTCTGCGCCATCATCAGCCGCATGGGCAACGACCAGCTGATCGAGGAAGCGGATCTGCTGGCCCTGCTGCACCGCCGACTGGAACGGCTGGCGGAACGCCTTTGTGGTGCCGGCCGTGACTTCGCCGAGTCGCTGCTGCACCGCCCGACCATACCGGCCAAGGGCAACCTGCTGACCCGGCTCTACGACGTGGATGAGCTGGACGCCGACAACGAGCAGGCTATCTACACCGAGCTGGTCAATCCGCTGTGGCACTGGCGCCGGCGCCACTCCCGGGAGGTAACCCATGCCGTTGCCTGAAGAGAAAGTCGACCGGCCGGAAGAGCGGGTGATGCGGCAGTTGGTCGAGGCCCTGTTGTTTGAAAAACGGGTGGTCGCCAGTTGGCAGCAGATGGCCGGCGAACGCTACCTGTGTTGGACCTTGCGCGATCTTCACTTCCGCTGCCGGGCCTGTATCGGCGCCTTCGGCCGGGTGCGCATCGTCGCCGGCAGCCTGCAGGTGCGCGACGGGAACCATTGGCAAGCGGCCGATCTGTTGGCGCTGCTCATCGCGCTGCCGGCTCTGGAGCCGGTGCGCCGGCAACTGATGGCGGAGCTGGAGCAGACAGTTCGGCTGTGCCGCTGGAACCGGCGGCACCTGGTGCCGTCCTCGTCACGGCGCCGGCTGGCATTTGCGGAACTGGAGGCTGCCCTCGACGAGGGCCACCCTTACCATCCCTGTTTCAAGGCACGCACCGGCTTCTCCGAGGATGACCACCGGCGTTACGGCCCCGAAGCCGGCGAGCGCTTCCAACTGGTGTGGCTGGCGGTGGAACGGAGCCGGCTGCGCCAGGCGCTACCGGGCGGCGAGGCCGAGTTCTGGCTGGCCGAACTCGGCGGCGAGACCTGGGATCGGCTGTCGACCCGGTTACACGGCCAGGGCGGCGGCTGGGACAGCCACGGCCTGCTGCCGCTGCATCCCTGGCAGTGGCAGCGCCTGCGCGACGGCCTGCTGGCCGAGGGGCTGGCGGATGGCCACTACCACTTCCTCGGCGCCGCCGGGGATCACTACCGGGCCAGCCAGTCGGTACGCACCCTGTTCAACGCGGACCGGCCCCACCAGGCCAACATCAAGCTGGCGATGGACATGGTGAACACCTCGTCGCGGCGGACCATCGCCCCGCATTCGGTGTGCAGTGCGCCGCCGATTTCGCACTGGCTGAACGCGGTGGTGGCTTCGGATCCGCTGCTGAGTGAACGCTATCCGTTGGTGTTGCTGGCCGAGTATGCCGGCATCATCGCCGACGACCAGGGCCAGCTCGCCGCCATCTGGCGGCGGAGCCTGACGCCGTTGCTGGGCAGTGGCGAGCAGGCGGTGCCCTTCAATGCCCTGATGATGTTGGAGCACGACGGTCGCCCCTTCGTCGCCGACTGGCTGGCGCGGCACGGCCTGGAGTCCTGGCTCGATCGGCTGTTCGACGTGGCGGTGCTGCCGGTCTGGCACCTGCTGGTGGCCCACGGTATCGCCCTGGAAGCCCATGGCCAGAACATGGTGCTGATCCACGACCGGGGCTGGCCGGTACGGCTGGTGCTGCGCGATTTTCACGAAAGCGTGGAATACGTGCCCGGCTTCCTGCGGGAGCCGGGGCGGGTGCCCGACTTCATGAGCCTGGACTCCTGCTACCGGGATGCGGCCCCGAACCAGTATTACTGGATGGAAAGCCTGGAACTGTTGCGCGAACTGGTGATGGACACCCTGTTCGTGTTTAACCTGAGCGAGGTGTCGCACCTGCTCGAACGCCACTGCGGCCTGCCGGAACCGCACTTCTGGTCGCGGCTGGCAACCCGGCTGGAAGCCTATGCCATCGAACACGACCTGCAGGTGCGCCAGCGTGCGCTGCGTCACAACGCCCGCGAGCTTTACGCCGAATCCCTGTTGACCCGCAAGCTGTCCGGTAACCGGGTGGAATACCACCACCTGGTCAGCAATCCGCTGTGCCCGGAACAGGATCACGAGAGTTGAATCCCATGCTGTATGTAAATGATCAATTTTTTGATGAAGCCCATTTCGTCGCGGCTTCCCGCCGCTTTGCCACCCTGCCGGCCCTGGCCGGCTGCCGGCGTTATCGTTACGCGGTGTGCCTGCCGGCGACGGCGGACTGGTTGGCGCTGTTCTTCTATCTGCGCGAGGCGGGCGGCAGCGTGCTACCCCTGCATCCGGAGCTGCCGCGGGAGGCGGCCCGGCGACTGGCCCGGCGCGCCGGTTGCCATCGCCTGTTCTATCACGACCTGGAGGCGGAAGTGCTGGAAGGCGGCATCACCCCGTCCCCCGGCGGCGAGCTGCTGCAGATGAGTTCCGGCACCACTGGCGAGCCCAAGTGCATCGCCCGACGCTGGAGCAGCATCGATGCCGAGCTGGACAGCTATGTGCGTGCTTTTCGTGAGCCCGAAGCGATGACGGCGGTGATCGCCTGCCCGGTAACCCACTCCTACGGCCTGATCGCCGGCCTGCTGGTGGCGCTGCGCCGGGGGCAGGTACCGGTGGTCGTCGACAACCTTAATCCCAAATACCTGCTGCGGCGGCTGCGCGAGGTGCCCAAGCCGCTGCTGTATTCCTCGCCGGCGATGCTCAATACTCTGTGCCGGCTGCTGCCCAGGGGGGAGCGGCTGCATGCGGTGATGACCTCGGGCACCGTGCTGCCTGGGCCCTGGTTCCAGGCCCTCAAGGCCGGCACCGAGCATCTGTTCCAGCAGTATGGCTGTTCCGAGGCCGGCTGCATCGCCATCAACCCGGCGGTGGGCGCGGCCACCGATATCGGCGTTGTGCTGCCCCACCTGACGCTGGTTGGTGCGCCTGGCCCCGCGGCGCCGGCGGAGCTGGTGTTCGAAGGCGAGGACGGCCTCATCCATACCCGGGATCTCGGTTACCGCCGGGCCGACGGCATGCTAGTGTTCGTCGCCCGGCTCGACGACACCATCAATGTGGCGGGACTGAACGTTTATCCCCAGGAGGTGGAGGACGTGGTGATGGCGATGGACGGCATCCGCGACGCCGTGGTGCTGCGCAAGGCCGATCCCTTCGCCGGCGAACGGGTCTGCCTGCTGTTCAGTGCGGATCGGGCGGTGGCGCCCGCCGCCCTGCGGGACTGGTGCCTGGACCGCCTGGGCCGCCACCAGATACCGGCGGAGATGGTGCAGGTGCGCGACATCGCCCGCCAGGCCAACGGCAAGATTAGCCGGCGCGAGGTGGCGGCCCGGCTCGAGGCCGGCGAACTGGCCCTGACCGAGACCGGGGAGGGCTGATGGAGCCGCAACTGATCATCACCGCCATTCACCGGGTGTTGCACGATACCCTGGCTCATCCGCACCTGGCCGGCTTCGGCCCAGAGGCACGGCTCAACGAAGATCTCTATCTCGACTCGGTACAGGTGCTCCAGTTGCTGATGCACCTGGAGCTGGACTGGGGCTTTTGCATACCGGAAGACGCCTTCAGCCGGGACGACTTCGAAACCGTCGCCGGCCTGGCCGCCTTTCTCGGCCGGCACCACGGGGCCGGAGATCCACCCAGCCCGCCGGCCCCGATCGGGGTGGGAGTGCACGGCGAGGACTATGTCGATATCAAGGTGCACTGTTTCGTCAGCTGTGTCTGCGACGCCCTCAAGCAGGCGGGCGTCGATCACCGGCCCTATTACTTTTCGGTGTGGGATGCGGATTTCGCCATCGAGCCGGGCTGGGTACTGAACTACCACGCGCCCTCGATCAACCACGACTTTTTCCGCTACTGGTTTGAGCGGCTGTACGGCGTCCGGCTGCAGCAGTGGTACCGGCCGGAGGATAGCAAGGCCGACAACATCGCCACCCTGTGCGAACTGGTGGCACGGCGGCCGGCTACCGGTTCGGTGATGGTGATGCTCGATCTCTACCAACTGCCGGAACGGGAGAACAAATTCAACCAGAATCCCTTCCCGCACTATGTGCTGCTGGAGGCCACCGAAGATCCGGACATGTGGATGATGCGTGACCCGGACTACCGCTGGGAGGGCGAACTGCCGCGTGCGCGTATCCTGCAGGCGGTGGATCAGCCTGCCGTGGCCGGCGGCTGGTGTTTCGATCGCCGGCTGGCGCGGATGCCGGCCCCGGCGTTGGTGCGCGACTACTTTCTGGCCTGTTTCAGGCCCGGGCACAACGAGCTGACCGACGGGGTCCGGCGCATCCTCGGCGCCCACCTGAACAGCACCGACGGGATTCGTCTGGGCGAACTGGGCCATGCCCTGCGCGAGCTACCGGTGATCTCGATGCGCAAGTACGCTTATGAGCACGGCTTCGCCTTCTTCTGGCGGGAGCTTGGGCTGGCGGACGCCGACTTCGAATACTGGTGCGAACAGATAGAAAGCCTGATCCAGGGGTTCAAGGCGCTGCATTACCAACTGATGAAGTTGGGCCAGAGCGGCGATTCCGGCCTGGTGCCGGCCATCGAACGCCGGCTCGACCAGTTGGACAAGATCGAGTTCCGGCTCAAGCGCCGGTTGGCGGCGGTGTTTGCCGACTGGTGCGCCCATCATGGCCTGGCGCCGGCAACGGCCGCCGGCGTTCTCGAGACCAGACTGGAGGCGACCCTATGAAACTGGCACTGTGCACCATTACCTTTCGTCATCAACTGATCTCGCTGGCGGAGCTGGCGATCTGGGCCCAGGCTAACCAGTTCCAGGGCATAGAGCTGTGGGGCGTCCATGCCCGCAACCTGGCCGACCAGCCGCACTACAACGGTGACTGGCTGGCGGCCTTCGGGCTGGAGGTACCCATGCTCAGCGACTACCTGCCGACCGAGGGACCGGCGCGGGCCATACGGCAACAGGCTCAGTCCCTGTGCGCCCTGGCCCGGCACTGGCGGGCACCACGTATCCGTACCTTCGCCGGCCGCCAGGGCAGTCGGGACACCTCACCGGCGGAGCGGGCCGTCATCGTGGCCAGCCTGCGGGAGCAGAGCATCATCGCCGCGGATCATGGCCTGGCGCTGCTGGTGGAAACCCATCCTGGCACCCTGGCGGATGGGGGCGAGTCTACCCTGCGGCTGCTTGAGGAGGTGGATCATCCGGCGTTCCGGCTCAATTTCGACACCCTGCATGTGTGGGAAGGAGGGGACGATCCGCAGGCCCTGCTGCGCCGGCTTCGCCCCCATGTGGATTACTTCCACCTCAAGAATGTGCGATCACGCGGCGAACTGGCGGTGTTCAACCCGGCCAATGTCTATGCCGCCGCCGGCAGCCGCGAGGGCATGGTGCCGCTGTTCGAGGGACAACTGGACTATCGGGCCTTCCTGGCCCCGCTGCTGGAAGAACCGGGAGTGGCGGCCTCCCTGGAGTGGTTCGGACACGACAGCTTCGAGGTATTGCGCCGGGATCGCCGGGTCATCGCCGGCCTGGCCCGGCAGACCCGCTCGTTGGCCGCCTGCGGATAAGGAGGAAGGATGCGGCAGAACCCGGTGATTACCGATGCCATCATGCTGGCGATGGGGGAGGACCGCTTCTCCTGTGCGCTGATGCTGCGCCTGCGGCAGGGCGGGCACGCCCCCGTGCTCTGTCCCATTCCGGATACGCTGGCGGCGCTGGACGGCCGTGAGCCGCTGCTGACGGTGGTATGCCTGCCCGTTGGGGAAGCGGGGCCGGCCCTGTTGCACCAGTTCCGCCAACTGAGCGGCCGACCCTTGCTGGCGATCGAAGCCTCCGGTTCGGCGGCGGGGCGTATTGCCGCCCTGGCCCGGGGCGCCGATGACGTGCTGTCCGCGCCAGCGGATGTGGAGGAATGCCACCTGCGCATTCTGGCCCTGCTGCGCCGCTACCCGCCGGGCCCGGGCCTGCCTGCCCGGGTACTGCAGGCGGACAGCCTCAGCCTGGAGCGCCAGCAGATGCGGGTGACCGTCGATCAGTCGCCGGTGGCCCTGACCCCCATCCAGTTCCGACTGTTGTGGATCCTGGTGGCGCACCGGGATCAGGTGCTGGACAAGCCCTTCCTTTACCGCCAGGTGCTGGAAAAACCGTTCAGCGCCGACGATCGCAGCCTGGACATGCACCTGTGCCGGGTGCGGCGCAAGCTGGCGGAGGCGGGGCTGGCGCCGGAGCGGCTGAAGACGGTGCACGGTCGGGGCTACGGCTTCAGCTGAACGGCACCGGCGACCATTGTAAGAGACATTAACCGGTTTAGTGACAATAGTGAGAATAAGCAAGCATATGGAAATCGCTATCAATAAATAGGTGTTTATTCCCAATGACTAAATAGCTGTTCCGGAGAGTCGATCAATCAAGACCGCGGGGGGACCGCCAAGCAGACCCTCTGTGCCAGGGATGGCCCCAAGGAGGAGGGCAAGGCGTGTCTGCGTGCGGTGCCCGCGGCCCAGACGCAAAGTACCCATTACACCGACATGGACCATCGCCTGTAGTGCCGCCACCGAGGCGCGGCTCGAAAAACTGAAGGCGGTGATCACTATCGTTTCGCCCGCCGCGATCAACTGGTGCTCGGCTGGCCGTCCTGACTCAGGGGGTAACATCCCGGTCGATCGGCTGCTGCAGCGAAATCAGGGTCTCGGTGGACTGGATTTCGTCGATGGGCTGCAACCGGTTGATCAGCACCCGCTGCAGTTCGTCGATGGAGCGGGTCATCACCTTGATGAAAATGTTGTAATGACCGGTGGTGTAGTAGGCCTCCACCACCTCCTCCAGCTGTGCCAGCTTGGCCAGCGCCTGGGGGTAGTCCCGGGCGCTCTTCAGGATGATGCCGATAAAACAGCAGACATCGTAGCCCAGTTTTTTGGGATTCACCTGTACCCTAGTACCTTCGATGATGCCCGCCTGCTTCATTTTTTCTACCCGTACGTGAATGGTGCCGGGGCTGACCTCGAAGCGTTTGGCCAGCTCCGCGTAGGGCACCCGGGCGTTGTCCATCAGTGCCATCAGGATGGATTTGTCCAGATTATCGATCCGGTAATGAAAGTCGCCTTTTTCCATGGAATTATGATTATCCTGCAGTTTTAGCCGTTGTTTTTGATGAATGTAGATTAAAAGTGGAGATTTTTCTACATGATATTGAATTCCTGGTTCGCCTCCCTGATTATCCTGCAAAACCAATCAGCAAGCCCAGGTGGGATGAGATGAAGCAAGCCTATATTGAACGCCAACGCCAGATCCGTTTCGTGAAGGAGTATTTCTCCGGTCAACTGGCCCAGCAACTGAATCTGCTGGAGGTGCAGGCCCCGATTCTCAGCCGCCTCGGCGACGGCATGCAGGACAACCTGTCCGGCTCCGAAAAAGCGGTGCAGGTGAAGGTGAAGAGCATCCCCGCCGCAACCTTCGAGGTGGTGCACTCCCTGGCCAAATGGAAGCGCCATACCCTGGCCCGCTTCGGCTTCGAGCCGGGTGAGGGTATTTATACCCACATGAAGGCACTGCGTCCGGACGAAGACCGGCTGAGCCCTATCCATTCCGTCTATGTAGACCAGTGGGACTGGGAGCTGGTGATGACCGCCGAAGACCGCCATGCGGATTTCCTGGCGGCGACCGTCAAACGTATTTACGGCGCCATCCAGCGTACCGAACAGGCTGCCGCCGCCGAGTTCGGCCTCACCCCTTTCCTGCCGGAGCACATCCAGGTGCTGCACGCGGAAGAGTTGTTGGCTCGCTATCCGGATCTGGACGCCAAGGGACGGGAGCGGGCTATCACCAAGGAGCTGGGGGCGGTGTTCCTGGTGGGCATCGGCGGCAAGTTGAGCCATGGCGAGATCCATGATGTTCGTGCCCCGGACTACGACGACTGGTCCAGCGAAGGCAGGGACGGCCTGGCCGGCCTGAACGGCGATATCCTGGTGTGGAACCCGGTGCTGGAAGATGCCTTCGAGATTTCTTCCATGGGCATCCGTGTGGATCAGGATGCCTTGCGCCGCCAACTGGCCCTGACCGGCCATGAAGACAGGGCCGAACAAGAGTGGCATCAGGCGCTGCTGGCGGGAGAGCTGCCCCAGACCATCGGCGGCGGTATCGGCCAATCGCGGCTGGCCATGCTGCTGTTGCAGCTCGGCCATATCGGTCAGGTACAGTGCGGGGTCTGGCCTGCAGCCCTGAGCGAATCGGTCGACGGCCTGCTCTGATCCTTTGTCACTTCGGCTTTTTTCACAACAAGAAGGGCGCCTCGGCGCCCTTCTTGTTGCTGCCGGCTCAGTAGGTGGCCTGGCAGGTTTTCAACTGATTATTGAGAAAGCTCATCACCTGGTGGCGGGTCACTATGCCGATGACCTTCTTGCCTTCGACCACCGGATAGAGCTTAGGCTTGGCGCCCCCCATGATGCGGGCCAGTTCGAATACATCGGTATCCGGGGTGACCGTCAGCGGTTCGGTGCGCATCAGGTCGCTCACCTTGGATCGGCTGTCACAGTGATAGTTGGCGTTGATCAGGGCGGGGATGCAGTCCTGTTCCGACAGGAAGCCGATAATGTGTCGCTGGGGGGTTACCACCGGCAGACCGCTCAGGCCGGACTCCAGCATTCGGTCCAGCGCCTCGGAAATTGACATGTCCGCTGTCAGCATGGGTAGGCTGTGTCGCATAATTTGGTTTACTGTTGCCATGGCCATTCTCCTTAAGTACTTGATAAGCCGAGTGTGGCATCCTTTTTATCGGTGATCCAATCGGTGCTGCCTGGATGATTGATAGCCTCCGTCTCGACTCCTTATCAGCATAGCGTATTTTAGTGGCGGGATAACGACGGGAGTGATCGGGAGAAGGCTGCTCGAGACGATTGTATTAAAAAAGAGACACTTTAACTGTTTGTTTATATTGATAATTTTCTTTTCGATGGGAAATGTGTCTCTTTATTGCAACAGTTTCAAGGGGGTGAATCGCTCGGCAATTTATTAAGTTGTTGAATATAAATAATTTTGTGTTTTTGGCCCTGAATTTGCTTGTTATTGGGTGTCTGATACTGCCGCCCCCGCGGCATGAGAGTGTGTCGGACGTGCAAGGATGCACATTCTGTACTTCTTTTAATACCGGTCGTCTCCCGACCGGTTTTTTTTATCTGGCGCGGCGGCGCTTTTGTTATCCTGTTCCCCTCTGTGGTCGACGAGTATGTGGATGATGTCAAAAGCGGTCAGGGGCTTTGCCCCCCGTTCCCTGCTGAGGTTGGTGCTGATTGCCTTTACCCTGGTGCTGTTGCCGCTGATCCTGCTGGTGATCCAGAACAGCCGCAGCCTGGAGCAGGTGATCCTGCTGGCTCAGGACGGCATCGAGAGCGCGGTGGTGGATACCCGGCGCGCATCGGACATGAATGATCTGGCGCTGGATATGGAACGGACCATTCGCCGCTATGCGGTGCTGGAGAATCCTGAACTGCGGCTGTCTTATCTGCGCCTGCTGGAGCGTTATCGGCAGGAGCTGGAGAACCTGCTGAAGGTGATAGAGGCGGGGGCACTGGCCGACGAGTTGCAGCAACAGCTGGTCTACCTGGTGGATCTGGCCCAGGCCAGTGGCGAGCAGATCCGCGAGCAGGTGGTGGTGTTCGACGTCTTCAACCAGGGGACATTGGCGTTGGACAAGCTGACCCGGGAGCAGATCGATGTGCGTATCCAGCAGGTGCGGGAACACGTGATTCAGGTGCGTCAGCAGCTGTGGGCACTGAGTGCGGCCCTGGGTGGCGCCAGCCTGCTGCTGGTGTTGCTCTTTACCTACCTGATCATCCGCCCGGTACGCCAGCTGGAAAGCCGTATCCTGAGCCTGGGGGCGGGCATCGAGCCGGACGAACGTCCGATTCGGGGGCCGGCCGAACTGGTGGAGCTGGGGGAGCGGTTACAGTGGCTGCACCAGCGGCTGCGGGAGCTGGAAGCGCAGAAGCTGCAGTTCCTGCGCCATCTCTCCCATGAGTTGAAAACCCCGTTGGCCAGCCTGCGGGAAGGGGCCGACCTGCTCGCGGAGAAGGTCACCGGGCCGCTCACTCCCGAGCAGGAAGAAATCTGCGAGCTGCTGGTGCACAACAGCTATCGCCTGCAGGGACTGATCGAACAACTGCTCGATTACAACAGGGTGCAGCAGGTACAGGTATACCAGGAAGCCGTGGCGGTGCGCCCCCTGCTGGAGCAGAGCCTGGAAGCCCATCGCCTGACCATTGAAAACAAGGCGCTGCGGGTCAGCCTGGATCTGGATGAAGCCCCCCCCCTGGCGGATGGCCACCGGCTCAAACTGGTGTTGGATAATCTGATCTCCAATGCGGTAAATTACGGGGATGTTGGTGGCCAGATCCGGATTGAAGCCAAGGCGCTGACCCAGGGTTATTACCTGAGTGTCGCCAATAGCGGACAGCCCATACCCGAGCGGGACCGAGAGCGGATTTTCGAGCCCTTTGTACAGGGCAGCCAGGAGCGCAAGGGGGTGTTGAAAGGGTCTGGTATTGGATTGAGTATTGCGCGGGAGGCCGCCGTCAGCATGGGAGGGCGGCTGACGCTGAATGCCTCGGTGGCAGATCTGGTCTGTTTTGAACTCTCTCTGCCCAGGAGCACGGATAAAGGAATCATAAATGACTAGAGTATGGGTGTGTGGTGTGTTGGCTCTGAGCCTGGCCGGGTGTGCGCTGCCCTATTCGCTGCCTCAGCAGCGGCAACCCGAGCCGGTTTGGAGCCCGGCCGCCAGCGGTGACGAACTGCATGACTGGCTGGAGCTGGCCGCTACCGTCATGCAGAGTAGCGATGCCGAGCGGCAGCGGAAGATCCAGGCGCTGCATCAGGCCAGGGGCGAAGATGAACTCAGGCTGGCGTTGTGGCTCAGTCATCCGAGGGCGAGCGCCGGCCAGCGCCAGCAGGCGCAGCAACTGCTCCGACAACGGCTGCCGGGGGTCAACACCCGGTTGCAACAGTTTTTCTCGGTCTACCAGGGCTATAACCAGGAACTGCTGGGCCTGAATCGGCAGTTGGGTGAACGGCAGCAGCAGGTCAACAGCCTGACGCAGAAGCTCAACGAACTGGCGACCATCGACGAGCAGATTAATGAACGCAGATATCAAGAGTCGGCGCAATGAAGCGTAAAGCCAAGATCCTGCTGGTGGACGATGATGCCAGCCTGCTGAAACTGCTGGGGTTGCGGCTCAAGAGTGAAGGCTTCGTGGTCAATACCGCCACTTCCGGTTCCGAAGCGCTGGAATTGCTGGAGCGGGACAGGCCCGATCTGGTACTGAGTGACCTTAAGATGGATGGCATGGATGGCCTGGCGCTGTTCGAACGCATTCAGCGTAGCCATGTAGGGCTGCCAGTGGTGATCATGACTGCACATGGCTCCATTACCGATGCGGTCACCGCTACCCGTTCCGGGGTGTTCGGCTTCCTGACCAAGCCCATCGACAAGGAAGCCCTGCGCAAGACCATCAACGAGGCGCTGTCGGTGTCGTTACCGGCCGATGACGACGAGTGGCAGCACAGTATCCTGACCCGCAGCCCGGCGATGGCATCGGTGCTGGAGCAGGCGCGGCGCATAGCACCGCTGGATATCAGCGTGCTGATCACCGGGCCTTCCGGGGCCGGCAAGGAACTGATGGCCAAGGCGCTGCACGATGCCAGCCCGCGCCGGGATTATCCCTTTATTGCCCTCAACTGCGGGGCCCTGCCCGAGCAGTTGCTGGAGTCGGAACTGTTCGGCCACGTTAAGGGGGCCTTTACCGGTGCCATTTCCGATCATCCCGGCATTTTCCTGGCCGCCCAGGGGGGCACCCTGTTTCTGGATGAAGTAGGAGACATGCCGCCTTCGCTGCAGGTCAAGCTATTGCGGGCCCTGGAGCAGCAGGAGGTCAGGCCGCTCGGCAGCACCCGCAATATCAAGACCGATGTGCGCATTCTTTCCGCCACCAACCGGGATCTGGTCACCGCCATGGAGCAGGGGCAGTTCCGGGAAGACTTGTTCTACCGTCTGAATGTGGTGAACCTGCGGATGCCGTCCCTGCAGGAACGACCGGAAGATATTCCCCTGCTGGCGCGGCACTGTCTGGAACAGATTAAACAGCGTCATGCCACCCAGGTGACCGGTTTTTCGCCCGATGCGCTGGCGATGCTGGCGGCGGCGAGCTGGCCAGGCAATGTCCGGCAACTGCTTAATGTCGTGGAGCAGGCGGTGGCACTGGCATCGGCTCCGGTGATAGGACCGCAAGCGCTCGAGAGTATTCTGGCGGGCAACAGCGATCATTTTCCCACCTTTAATGAAGCCCGGGCGGAATTCGAACGGGTGTACCTCAACAAGGTACTGCGTATGACCGACGGCAATGTGACCCAGGCGGCGGCGCTGGCCGGGCGCAACCGTACCGACTTCTACAAGTTGCTCAATCGCCACGGTATCGAGGCCGGGGCCTACAAGGACAAGGGTGACTGACGAAAGTTTTCCGTACTTGTGGCGCTCCTTGTATAGAACCCGATGGTCATGACGGAGCCCGAATGCGGATTAACATCAAGAAAAAATCAGCACTGAGCGAAAACCGGGTCACCCCGGAAGCGATCTATAAGCAGCGTCGGCAGATTCTGCAGGGGCTGGGACTGGGGTTGGGCGCGGCGGCGTTGAGCGGCCCTGCCAGCGCCAGCCTGCTCGGCAACCTGCTGGGTGGCAAGCCGGAGGCGGGGGAGCCGGCCGTGCCCCTGCCGTTCGAGCGGCCCAGCGGCCATAGGCCGGATTTGCCGCTCACCGCCGAGAAAGTTGCCGCCAGCTACAACAATTTCTATGAGTTCGGTACCGACAAGTCGGACCCGGCACGCCATGCCCGGGACTTCAAGACCCGTCCCTGGACCCTGTCCATCGGGGGGGAGGTGGCCAGGCCCCAGACCCTCGATGTCTGGGCCTGGATGGAAAAACAGCGATTGGAAGAGCGTATTTACCGGCATCGCTGTGTGGAGGCCTGGTCCATGGTCATTCCCTGGCTGGGGGTGCCCCTGGCCGCGATCATCCAGGCCGCCGAGCCCACCGCCAAGGCCAGGTACGTGGCCTTCGAGACCCTCTACGATCCCGAGCAGATGCGTGGCCAGGCTTCCCGCTTCCTGGGGGGAGGCATCGATTATCCCTATGTGGAAGGGTTGCGGCTGGACGAGGCCATGCATCCCCTTACCCTGCTGACGGTGGGCATGTATGGCAAGACGCTGCCGCCCCAGAACGGTGCCCCGGTGCGGCTGGTCGTACCCTGGAAATACGGCTTCAAGGGCATCAAGTCCATCGTTCGCATCACCTTGACCGAACAGGAGCCGCCCACCACCTGGAACCGGCTGGCGGCCCATGAATACGGCTTCTATGCCAACGTCAACCCGAGCGTGGATCACCCGCGCTGGAGCCAGGCCAGTGAACGAGTCATCGGGGAGGGGGGCCTGTTCGGCAGCGAGCGTCAGCCGACCCTGATGTTCAACGGCTACGAAGAGGAGGTGGCCTCGCTCTACCGAGGCATGGATCTGAGGGCCTTCTACTGATGAAGCTGACTGCCAGAGGGCTGCTCCGGGTGAAGGCGGCGCTGCACGGGGCCGCCTTTCTGCCCCTGTTGTGGCTGCTGTGGGCGATGCCCGCCGGCCGCTTCAGCGCCGACCCCGTGCCCGAGTTGCTGCAGTACCTGGGCGACTGGGCCCTGCGCCTGCTGTTGCTGACCCTGTGCGTCTCGCCCCTGGCCAAGGGGCTGAAGGCGGGCGGGCTGGTCCGGGTGCGGCGGCTGCTGGGGCTCTGGTGCTTCGGCTATGCCAGCCTGCACCTGCTGGTGTGGCTGGGGCTGGACCTGCAGCTGGCCTGGGGGCAAATCGGCGCCGAGATCCTGGAGCGCGGCTTTATCACCCTAGGCATGATGGCCTGGCTTATCCTGCTGCTGCTGGCGGTCACCTCCACCCAGGGCTGGCAGCGGCGGCTGGGGCGACGCTGGCAGCAGCTGCACAACGGCGTCTACCTGGTAGCCTTGCTGGTGCCGGTGCATTTCTGGTGGGCGGTCAAGTCCGGCTGGATGGAGCCGGTCCTCTACCTCGGACTCAGCATGGCGCTGCTGTGGTGGCGACGGGACAAGCTGGGGCGCTGGTGGCAACGGGCTTACCAGGGCCGGCGGCTTTAGGCTACACTGGCGGCTGTTTCTATCCAGCACCGGAGTATCGAATGGACGACCAGTTGTGGGCATTGTGTTTTCTCGACGAGGGTGTGGCCCTGTCGGTGATCAGCCGCAAGGAAACCCGTTGCCAGTGGCTGTCCGGTGAGGATCAGGCCCGTCACTATGTGCTGCACGACTATCTGCATCATGTGGCCGAATTGGGGGAGCTGGATGAAGTCCAGACCGCGGTGGCCCGAGAGCGTTTCGAACTGCTGATGGAACAGTACCCGGATCCCGAGACCCTGGTGGAATATCTCAACGATCTTACCGCGGGCCTGACCCGTATCGTCTGGTTTGGCCCGTTGTATGCCTTGGCCGAGGACTACGGCGACTTTGCCCTGGCCCTGCGCGCCCATTACTGGGACGAGTATGGCGAGGGTGAGGAGGATCCGGCCACGCCGGTACCGGAGGACGACTGGCCCTACCTGGTCGAGGCCATGGACGATTTCCTGCTGCAGGGCGACTATTGATGCCGGCCCTGTCCTGCTGTTAACCTGTGTTTCCATACAGCAACCTGACTCCGCCATGATCCTCTATATCGCCGAAAAGCCCAGCCTGGGCCGGGCCCTGGCCGAGGTGCTGCCCAAACCGCACCAGAAGGGTGACGGTTTTATCCGTCTGGGCAACGGCGACGTGGTGAGCTGGTGCATCGGCCATCTGCTGGAGCAGGCCCAGCCCGACGCCTATGATCCCGCCTTCAAGCAGTGGCGGCTGGAGCATTTGCCCATCATTCCGCGGGACTGGAAGCTCGAGGCCAAGGCCAAGACCCGCGGCCAGTTGGCGGTGCTGAAAAAGCTGCTGAAGCAGGCGGAGGGCATCGTTCACGTGGGGGATCCGGACCGCGAAGGGCAACTGCTGGTGGACGAGGTGATCAGCTACTGCGGGGTGCCCGCGGCCAGGCGGGAGGCGGTACAGCGTTGTTTGATCAGCGATCTCAACCCCAATGCGGTGAAAAAGGCCCTGGCCGCACAGCGCCCCAACCGGGAGTTCGTGCCCCTGTCGGTATCGGCCCTGGCCCGCTCCCGGGCCGACTGGCTCTACGGTATCAACATGAGCCGGCTGTGCACCATCCAGGGGCGGAGCCAGGGCTATCAGGGAGTGCTGTCGGTGGGCCGGGTACAGACCCCGGTGCTGGGGCTGGTGGTGCGTCGGGACCGGGAGATAGAAGCCTTCGAGCCCAGACCCTACTACGAGGTGTTGGCCCTGCTGCAGACCGACAGCGGCGAGCGGTTCAAGGCCAAGTGGCAACCGAGCGAGGCCTGCCAGCCCTGGCAGGACGAAGAGGGCAGGGTGTTGTCCCGGGCCCTGGCGGAAAATGTGATCCGGCGCATCGGCGGCCAGCCGGGGCGAGTGCTCCGGGCCGAGCGGCAGCGCCAGCGGCAGGCGCCGCCGCTGCCCTATAACCTCTCGGCCCTGCAGATCGACGCCGCCCGCCGCTTTGGGCTCAGCGCCAAGCAGGTGCTCGATGTCTGCCAGGCCCTGTACGAACGGCACAAGCTCATCACCTATCCCCGCTCCGACTGCCGCTACCTGCCGGAGGAGCATTTCTCCCAGGCCGGCGCCGTGACCGGGGCCCTGGCCCGGGTCTGTCCCGAACTGGCCCCGGCGCTGGCGGCGGCGGATCTGTCCCGGCGCGGCAAGGCGTGGGACGACAAGCGGGTGGAGGCCCACCACGCCATCATTCCCACCGCCCGGGCCATGGACGGGGACCGGCTGTCCGCGACCGAACGCCACATCTATTATCTGGTCGCCCGTCAGTACCTGGCCCAGTTCTATCCGCACTGGGAATACGACGACCGGCGGCTGGAGATCGACATCGCCGGCGGTCGTTTCCTGGCCCGTGCCCGCCAGCAGGTGCAACCGGGCTGGAAGACGCTCTTCGCCCAGCCGGACAAGCGTGAGCCGGAGGAGGATCCCGAACTGCAGCCCGCCCTGCCCGAACTGCGGCAGGGGGACTCGCTCCTGTGTCTGGAAGGCGAACTGCTCGACAAGCTGACCCAGCCGCCCCGTTATTTCACCGACGCCACCCTGCTGTCGGCCATGACCCACATCGCGCGCTACGTCACCGACCCCGGGCTCAAGAAGATACTGCGCGACACCGATGGCCTGGGGACCGAGGCGACCCGGGCCGGCATCATCGAGCTGCTGTTCACCCGTGACTTCCTGCGCCGGGAGGGCAAGCAGATCCGCGCCACCGGGGCGGGCCGGCAACTGATCAGCAGCCTGCCCGAGGTGGCCACCACCCCGGACATGACCGCCCGCTGGGAGGCCTCGTTGGATGACATCAGCCGCAAGGAGGGCAGCTACCAGGCTTTTATGGCGGAGCTGGAGGCGGTGCTGCCGACCCTGATGAGCCAGGTCAGCCCCGCGGCCTTCCACGGCCTGAAGGCCGCTCCCGCCGGCAAGCCGCGGCGGGCATCGCGGCGACGCAGAAAGGCTTAGCTGCGCAACTGGCCGTCCCAGTCCCGGTGGTTGAACACCTGTCCCCGGGCGCGCACCTGCTCCAGAGCGTCGAGATCCAGCCGGGCCAGCACCCAGCCGGGTTGTTCGGGCCGGCCCATGGCCAGCACGCCGTCGGCGGGATAGCCGTAATCCACCGGGGTGTAGATGGCGGCCCGGCCGGTATTGACGTCGACCGCCTCCGACCAGGGTGCCAGCCCTATGGTGGGGGATTGGGCCACGAAACACTGGTTTTCCAGGGCCCGGGCCTGGCTGCCGATCCTGACCCGGTTGAAGCCGGCTTCGGTATCGGTGCAACTGGGCACCAGGATCAGCCGGGCGCCGGCCTCCACCTGTCGGCGTACGAGCAGCGGGAACTCGCTGTCGTAGCAGACGGCGACGCCCACCTTGCCGAAGGCGGTGTCCAGCACTTTGATGGTCGCGCCCGGACTGATGTCCCACTGCTCCCGTTCGAAGCGCGTCATCTGCAGCTTGTCCTGCCAGTCGTGGCCGCCGTCGGGACGGAACAGATGGGCCCGGTTGACATAGCGGCCGTCTTCTCGCCGGACGGGAAAGGTACCGGCCAGGATATGCAGGCCGTGGCGCCGGGCCTGGCGGGAAAAATAGCCGAGAAAGCCGGGCAACAGAGCCTGCATGGCCTCCAACTGGCGCTGCAGGGAGCGGTAGACACCTTCATCGAACAGGGAGGCCAGCTCCATGGAGAAGTATTCCGGCAGCAGCAGGAAGTTGGCGCCCTGGTCGAGCGCCTCTTCCAGCAGCCGATCCAGCTTCTGTTCGAAACGCCCCCAACTGCCGAGGAAATCGATGGGATACTGGGCACAGGCCAGGGTGAGGGCGGGAGTCATGGCTGCACCTCCAGGGTTTTGAGATAAAACTGCATGGGTTTGTCGGTCTCCTCCGCCCGGTCTCTGTCCTTCCAGCGGAACCGGGTGCTCAGCCCGACAACGGGGTGATAGCCGAAACGGGCCCAGACCTCGGTGAGGGGACGGTAACCGGCCGGCTTCAGGGGATGATCGTCGGGGCGCACCACGGCGCAGAAGGCGGCCCGGGTAAAGCCCAGGCTATTGGCATGGGCTTCCCGCCCCCCGAAGAAGGCGCGGTACAGGCCGAGGCCCCGATAGTCCGGCAGCAGCACCGACTCGGCGCAGTAGAAGATGTCCTCCACCGCCAGCCCCTGGGCCAGGAAGGGAGCCTTGAACTCGTCCACCTCCCGGGCCAGGGGCAGGCCGGTGGAGGCACCCACCACCTTGTCGCCGTCCAGGGCCAGCAGACAGAGGCTGTCCTCGCACTGCAGATAGGGGGCGAGATAGGCCATCTCGTATTCCGGGCTGCCGTCGTAAAGGTAGGGGTAGTCCCGGAACACCCGGATGCGCAACTCGGCCAGGGCGTTGAGCCAGGGGGCCAGGCCGGCTCCCCTGGCCGCTTCCATGCGAATGGAATCCTTCATCCGCCGACCTGGGCGATCCAGTCGTTCAGGTTGTAGTAGTTGCTGATCCGCGCCACCTTGTTTTCCCGGATCTCGAAGAAGGCGCCGGCCGGCAGCCGGTAACGCTGACCGCGGGCCTCGGGCAGCCCCTGATCCGTATGCAGGTATTCTCCCAGCACCACGAATTCGGCGGCGGCCCGGCTGCCGTCCTCGCTGACCATGATCTGGATATCGGTCAGTTGTTCCCGGTAGTGGCGGTTCATGCGCGTCATGAAGTCGGCGAAAGCGGCCTTGCCGGTTTCCCGCCCGCCCTGGTTGATGTCGTGGATCACCTCGTCGCTCAACAGGCCGAGGAAGGTCTCCATGTCACCGTTGTTGAATGCCTGGTAATAATCGCGGATCAGTTGGGTGTTTTGCTGCGTGCTCATTTTGCTTCAGCCTCGGTTGACGAAAGGGCTTTCGATTTCAGGTCAAAACGACGGCAGGATCAAGGCGGCTTTGCCCCACAGTTGGTAAATCACTTTTACTCCTGGGTAAAGGCGGTGCTGGATAATGGCCGGTTAACCCGGATGCCGTCTTGAGGTACACTGAAGCCGCCTTTATTCAGGATATTTCATCATGTCGACGAGCCCGGTGTCCCTGTTTCCCTTCAATACCTTTGGCCTTGCCCAGCATGCCCGCACCTTGGTGGTGCTGGAGCGGCGCAGCCAGTTGCCCGAGCTGTGGCGGTCATTGCGAGAAGCGCTTCCCCTCTTCGTGGGGGAGGGCTCCAACCTGTTGTTCACCGCTCCCTTCGAGGGCACCGTTGTGGTCAACCGGCTGAAGGGCATCGCCGTCAGCGATGCCGGCGATGCCTGGCTGGTACGGGTAGAAGGCGGGGAGTGCTGGCATGAACTGGTGTGCCGGACCCTGGAACGCGGTATGCCGGGGCTGGAAAACCTGGGCCTGATCCCGGGGACCGTCGGCGCAGCCCCCATCCAGAACATCGGTGCCTACGGGATCGAGCTGGCACAATTTTGCGAGGCAGTGGAGAGCTTCGACTGGGATAGCGGCGAAATCCGTCACTGGACGGCGGCCGATTGCGCCTTCGGTTACCGGGATAGCGTGTTCAAGCACGCCGCCCGCCGCCATCTGATCCTGAGCCTGACCCTGCGCCTGCCCAAGGCCTGGCGGCCGGTGCTGGGCTATGGCCCCCTGGCGGAGCTGGGGGAAGCGGCCAGGCCGGAGCAGATCTTCGAACGGGTGTGTGCCACCCGCCGAGCCAAGCTGCCGGATCCCCGGGTACTGGGCAACGCCGGCAGTTTCTTCAAGAACCCCAAGGTGGGAGAAGCCCAGGCCGAAGCCCTCAAGCTGGCCTGGCCCGCCTTGCCGGTTTATGCCGCCGAACCCGGCCTGGTCAAGCTGGCCGCCGGCTGGCTGATCGAGCAGGCCGGACTCAAGGGTACCCGCCAGGGCGGGGCCGGGGTACATGAGCGCCAGGCCCTGGTGCTGGTCAACCTGGGCGGCGCCACCGCCGAGGATATCGTCCGGCTGGCGGCCCTGGTGCGGGAGCGGGTGGAGCAGCAGTTCGGGGTCCGCCTCGAGCCCGAGGTGCGCATGATGGGGCCCCGGGGGGAAACCAACCTGGACGAGGTGCTGGCATGTCTGAACTGACGCCGCTGCGGGAAAACCTGCTGCGGATGCTGGCCGACGGCCAGTTTCATTCCGGCGAACAACTGGGGGAAGCGCTGTCGATCAGCCGGGCGGCGGTAAGCAAGCATGTGCAGGCGTTGAAGGGGCTGGGGCTGGATGTGTACAGCGTGAGCGGCAAGGGCTACCGGCTGGCGGTGCCGCTGCACCTGCTGAATGAGTCCCTGCTGAGCCGGGCCCTGGCCCCGGGTCGGGTCGAGGTGGTGCCGGTGATCGGTTCCACCAACCAGTACTGGCTGGAGTCCATCGCCCGCCTGGAGAAGGGCGATGTCTGCCTGGCAGAATGCCAGACCGCGGGCCGTGGTCGACGGGGACGGCCCTGGGTGTCCCCTTTCGGCGGCCAGTTAATCCTGAGCCTGTACTGGCGGCTGGAGCAGGGCATGGCGGCAGCCATGGGGCTCAGCCTGGTGGTGGGTATCGCCGTGGTCGAGGCGCTGGCGGAACAGGGCTTTGACGGGGTGCAGTTGAAATGGCCCAACGATCTCTACCTGAACGGCCGCAAGCTGGCAGGCATACTGGTGGAGATGTCCGGTACCGCCGGCGGCCCCTGCCACCTGGTGATCGGCATGGGGCTCAACCTGCTGCTGCCCAAGTCTGAGCAGGGGCGAATCGATCAGCCCTGGGCCGAACTGTCCGATATCGGTGACATCCAGGATCGCAATGCGCTGGTGGTTGCCCTGGTCAGCTATCTGCATCGTTATCTGGCCTTGTTCGAGCGGGAAGGCATCGCCGCCTTTCGCGAACAGTGGAACCGCCTGGATTACTTCAACGGCAAGCCGGTGCGGGTGCTGATGGGGGAGCAGGAGGTGAACGGCATAGCCCGGGGCATCGATGACCAGGGGGCGCTGCTGCTGGAGCTGGACACGGGGGAGAGCAGGCGTTTCCTCGGTGGGGAAATATCGCTGCGCGGAACCGGTGGTTGAGCATCATGAGGCGTGAGGCGGAGGCCCTCACGCTTCACACCTCACGGCCTGAAAGGTTCACTTTTTCAGCCAGACCTGCTCCACCTCGTGCTGCCTGCCCTTGGTAAGGATCAGCTCGGCCCTGTCCTTGGTCGGCAGTATATTCTGCTTCAGGTTTTTGTAGTTGATTTCCTGCCAGATTCGGCTGGCAACAGTGACCGCCTCCTCTTCACTGAGCTGGGCGTAGTGGTGGAAGTAGGATTCGGGATCGGTGAAGGCGCCGGAACGCAACTTGAGGAAGCGCTCCACATACCAGGTTTTCAATAGCCGCTCGTCTGCATCCACGAAAATGGAAAAATCGACGAAATCGGAGACGAAGACCCGATGCGGCTCGTGGGGGTAATCCATGCCACTCTGCAGTACATTCAGCCCCTCGATGATAACGATGTCCGGCTGCTCTACCACCGCTTCCTGATCCGGCACTATGTTGTACACCAGGTGGGAGTAAACCGGCGCCGTGACCCTGGGTTTACCCGACTTGATGTCGGACACGAATTGCACCAGGCGGCGGATATCGTAAGACTGGGGAAAGCCTTTCTTGCGCATCAGGCCGCGTTGTTCCAGTACCTGGTTGGGATAAAGAAAACCGTCGGTGGTCACCAACGCGACCCGCGGATGCTGGGGCCAGCGCTCCAGCAGGGCCTGCAGAATGCGGGCCGTGGTGCTTTTACCCACCGCCACAGAGCCGGCGATACTGATCACATAAGGAACATGATGGGGGTCTTTGCCGAGAAACTGATCCAGTACCCGGTTGCGCCTCTGCTTGGCCTTGATGTAGAGGTTGAGCAGTCGGGAAAGAGGCAGGTAGATGTCCCTCACCTCGGCCAGGGACACCTTGTCGTTAATCCCCTGCAGGCGCTTGAGCTCCGCCTCACTCAGGGGCAGTTGCACGGCATCGCGCAATTCTGACCAGGTTTCGCGGGAAAAGGCCAGATAGGGTGAATAGTTATCTATCTTCATCGGAATGTCCTGTGAGTCGCCCGGCGACGATACACCATGGTTTGGTGATGAACAAGGCGACATTCGGCTACATCCCGGTCGTCCCGAGGAGGGGCAGCCAGCCAGGGCTGGTCTGGAAGGGCGGTGTTGTCAGGGTTCTGATGTTTTTTTACGCGCTTGGCGCGGGCGAAGTGAAAAACTTGCGGTAAGGTATTGCATCCAGCCGCCGGCATGCCCTAGAATTCGCCTCGCTCGTGTGCCGGCATAGCTCAGTTGGTAGAGCAACTGACTTGTAATCAGTAGGTCGAGGGTTCGACTCCTTCTGCCGGCACCATTAAAATCTGGAGGGGTTCCCGAGTGGCCAAAGGGATCAGACTGTAAATCTGACGGCTCTGCCTTCACTGGTTCGAATCCAGTCCCCTCCACCAGTTTCCAGTGTTCGTCTTCGGCGGGTACTGAAAAAAGCGGTTTGAGGTAGTTTAAGTAAAGAAAACCGCGGGCATCGTATAATGGCTATTACCTCAGCCTTCCAAGCTGATGATGCGGGTTCGATTCCCGCTGCCCGCTCCAGTGCTGATATGGCTCAGTTGGTAGAGCGCACCCTTGGTAAGGGTGAGGTCCCCAGTTCGAATCTGGGTATCAGCACCACTTCTTTGCCCAGGCACCCTCAGACCTTTTTTGTTATATACTTCCTACTTGCGACTCGCGTGGTATAGCTCACCACCCAACCAGTTAGAGGGACGAGCATGTCTAAAGAAAAATTTGAACGTACAAAACCGCACGTTAACGTCGGCACCATCGGCCACGTTGACCACGGTAAAACGACCCTGACCGCTGCCATCACCAACGTCCTGGCCAAGAAGTTTGGTGGCTCTGCCCGCGCGTTCGATCAGATCGACAACGCTCCGGAAGAAAAAGCCCGTGGTATCACCATCGCCGCCTCTCATGTTGAGTACGACACCGAAATCCGTCACTACGCTCACGTTGACTGCCCTGGTCACGCCGACTATGTGAAAAACATGATCACCGGTGCTGCCCAGATGGATGGCGCCATCCTGGTTGTAGCCGCCACCGACGGTCCCATGCCGCAAACCCGTGAACACATCCTGCTGGCTCGCCAGGTAGGCGTACCTTACATCGTTGTGTTCATGAACAAGTGTGACATGGTTGACGATGAAGAGCTGCTCGAGCTGGTAGAAATGGAAGTGCGCGAGCTGCTGTCCGAGTACGACTTCCCGGGCGACGACATCCCGGTTATCCAGGGTTCCGCCCTGAAAGGTCTGGAAGGCGATGCCCAGTGGGAAGAGAAAATCATCGAGCTGGCCAACGCCCTGGATACCTACATCCCTGAGCCCGAGCGTGCCATCGACGGTGCCTTCCTGATGCCGATCGAAGACGTATTCTCCATCCAGGGTCGTGGTACCGTGGTCACCGGCCGTGTTGAGCGCGGTATCGTGAAAGTGGGTGAAGAAGTGGAAATCGTGGGTATCAAGGATACCACCAAGACCACTTGTACCGGCGTTGAAATGTTCCGCAAACTGCTGGACGAAGGCCGTGCCGGCGAGAACGTGGGCGTACTGCTGCGTGGCACCAAGCGTGAAGATGTTGAGCGTGGTCAGGTTCTGGCCAAGCCCGGCACCATCAAGCCGCACACCAAGTTCGAGTCTGAAGTATACGTGCTGTCCAAGGAAGAAGGTGGTCGTCACACCCCGTTCTTCAAAGGCTACCGTCCCCAGTTCTACTTCCGTACTACTGACGTGACCGGTACCATCGAACTGCCGGAAGGCGTCGAGATGGTTATGCCTGGCGACAACATCAAGATGGTGGTCAACCTGATTGCTCCCATCGCGATGGAAGACGGTCTGCGCTTCGCCATCCGTGAAGGTGGCCGTACCGTTGGTGCCGGCGTGGTAGCCAAAATCATCGAGTAATAGCGCTTACAATCGCATCTGAAAGCCCCTATAATAGGGGCTTTCTTGTATTAGGGGCGTAGTTCCAATTGGTAGAACGGCGGTCTCCAAAACCGACGGTTGGGGGTTCGAGTCCCTCCGCCCCTGCCACGTACCTCGCCGACAGCGGGGTTTTCGCGTCTGTGACAGACTCAAGTTTTTAGACAGGTAGCTTATGAGTGCAAACACCGAGAACCAGGGCGGGGCCAAAGATAGCCTGCTGTGGGGTCTGGTTTTCATTATTTTGATCGCGGCCGTGGTCGCCAATTATCTCTATAGTGATCTGGCGGTATTTATTCGCGCTGCCGGCGTGGTAGTGGCTGCAGGCATTGCCGGGTTGCTGGCTTATCAGACCCAGAAGGGCAAGAGCAGCTTTGCCTTCGCCAAGGAGTCTCGTCTGGAAATGCGCAAAGTCGTCTGGCCGACCCGCCAGGAAGCCATTCAGACCACCCTGATCGTATTGGCCGTCACCGCTCTGGTTGGCCTTTTTCTGTTTTTGCTGGATGGCCTGCTGGTATGGTTGGTTAATCTGGTTACCGGAGTATAAGGATAAGCCATGTCAGAACAAAGAATGCGTTGGTATGTGGTCCAGGCGTTTTCCGGGTATGAGGGACGCGTCGCCAAGTCGCTGCGTGAACATATCAAGATGCACGGCATGGAAGATCAGTTCGGCGAAGTGCTGGTGCCTACCGAGGAAGTGGTAGAAATGCGCGCGGGCCAGAAGCGTAAGAGTGAGCGCAAGTTCTTCCCGGGCTATGTGCTGGTGCAGATGCAGATGAACGACGGCACCTGGCACCTGGTTCGCAGCATTCCCCGGGTGATGGGTTTTATCGGCGGTACTCCCGAGCGTCCGGCCCCCATTTCCGACAAGGAAGCCGACGCCATCCTCAATCGCCTGCAGGACGCGGTGGACAAGCCCAAACCGAAGACCCTGTTCGAGCCGGGCGAGGTGGTGCGGGTGACCGAAGGACCTTTTGCCGACTTCAACGGCGTGGTGGAAGAAGTGGATTACGAGAAGAGCCGGGTCAAGGTATCCGTGCTGATCTTCGGCCGTTCTACCCCGGTAGAGCTGGAATTCGGTCAGGTGGAAAAATCCTGAGCGAAAATCATCCATAAAACTTGCGGGGGGCGGCAAATAAAACTACAATTTGCCGCCCTTTTAACGTTGGGGAGCCGTTAGAGGAGTATTGCTCCGAGGCGCTAACACCCATTTCTGAGGTAATTTTCAATGGCTAAAAAAGTACAAGCCTACATCAAGCTGCAGGTAGCAGCTGGTGCAGCTAACCCGAGCCCGCCCGTAGGTCCTGCCCTGGGTCAGCACGGCGTGAACATCATGGAATTCTGTAAGGCGTTCAACGCCCGTACCGAAAGCCTGGAAAAAGGCGCGCCGACTCCGGTCGTGATCACCGTATACAGTGACCGCTCCTTCACTTTCGAAACCAAGACTCCGCCTGCGTCCTACCTGCTGAAAAAAGCAGCTGGCGTCAAGTCCGGCTCCGGCAAGCCCAACAAAGAGAAAGTGGGTACCGTGACCCGTGCTCAGTTGGAAGAAATTGCCAAGACCAAAGAACCGGACATGACCGGTGCTGACGTTGACGCCCGCGTGCGTTGTCTCGAAGGTTCTGCCCGTTCCATGGGCCTGGTAGTGGAGGGCTAAGATCATGGCAAAACTGACTAAGCGTATGCGTACTATCCGTGAGCGTGTCAACGCGACCAAAGAGTACGAAATCAACGAAGCCATCACTCTGCTGAAAGAACTGGCCACCGCCAAGTTCGTAGAAAGCATCGACGTGGCCGTTAATCTGGGCATCGATGCCCGTAAATCCGATCAGAACGTGCGTGGCGCCACCGTGCTGCCCCACGGCACCGGTCGTGACGTGCGTGTTGCCGTGTTCGCCCAGGGCGCCAACGCCGAGGCTGCCAAGGCTGCCGGTGCCGACCTGGTTGGCATGGACGACCTGGCCGAGCAGGTGAAGAAAGGCGAAATGAACTTCGACGTGGTCATCGCCTCTCCGGACGCGATGCGTGTTGTGGGTCAACTGGGCCAGATCCTGGGTCCGCGTGGCCTGATGCCGAACCCGAAAGTGGGTACCGTTACCCCGAACGTGGCCGAAGCCGTGCAGAATGCCAAGGCGGGTCAGGTTCGCTACCGTAACGACAAGAACGGTATCATCCACACCACCATCGGCAAGGTTGATTTCGACAACGATAAGCTGAAAGGCAACCTGGAGTCTCTGCTGGCTGCGCTGAAGCGTGCCAAGCCGGCTTCTTCCAAAGGCCAGTTCATCAAGAAAGTCAGCCTGTCCACCACCATGGGCGCCGGCGTTTCTATTGAGCAGTCCAGCCTGGATGTTGCTTAATTAAGCATTTACAAGGCGCGAGGTTTCTCGTAGAATTTTGCGCCTTGTTATTTGGTTGGGGGCTTCGACTCCCGTCCAAGACCGCTGGAGCCTTAGCGCTTAATTTTCCAGCGTAGATGGTGCCGGGACCCAGTTAGAAAGCATTCCTTTCTTCTGGAATCTGCCACCTTGGTGCCTCGGTTAACGAGGCGTGTGTTTAATCTGGGAATTGTCCCAGGTGGAATCCAGGAGTTTAGCCAATGGCATTAAGACTCGACGACAAAAAAGCAATTGTTGCTGAAGTCAACGAAGCTGCCAAGGGCGCCCTGTCTGCAGTCGTTGCCGATTCTCGCGGCGTGACTGTAGCTGCCATGACCACCCTGCGCAAGCAAGCCCGTGAAAACGGAATCTACCTCAAGGTAGTCCGTAATACCCTGGCTCGCCTGGCTGTGGAAGAGACCAACTACGAGTGCCTGAAAGAGGTATTTGTTGGTCCTACCCTGATCGCGTTCTCCAACGAACACCCGGGCGCTGCCGCTCGTCTGTTCAAGGACTTTGCCAAAGAGCAAAGCGCGTTCGAGGTGAAAGGTCTGGCTTACGAGGGCGAATTTATCCCCGCGGCCCAAATTGACCGCCTCGCCAAGCTGCCGACTTACGACGAAGCAATTGCGAAGCTGATGGCTACCATGAAAGAAGCCTCCGCTGGCAAGCTGGTACGTACTTTTGCTGCCCTGCGCGACAAGAAAGAAGCCGAAGCCGCTTAAGCCGCTTCTGGTTGCTTGATTACCGTCTACTTCAGAACATTAGGAATTTGAGTCATGTCTATCACTAAAGACCAAATCATCGAAGCCGTTGCAGAAATGTCTGTAATGCAAGTTGTTGAACTGATCGAAGCCATGGAAGAGAAGTTCGGCGTTTCTGCTGCCGCTGCCGTTGCCGTTGCTGGCGAAGCTGCCGCTGCCGTAGAAGAGCAGACCGAATTCGACGTCATGCTGACCGCTGCCGGCGCCAACAAAGTTGCCGTTATCAAAGCCGTTCGTGGCGCTACCGGTCTGGGCCTGAAAGAAGCCAAGGCTCTGGTTGAAGCTGCTCCTACCGCTGTTAAAGAGCAACTGAGCAAAGGCGAAGCCGAAGCACTGAAAAAAGAACTCGAAGAAGCCGGTGCTTCTGTTGAGCTCAAATAAGCTAGACTATAGCTTAGCGGCCTGAGCAATCGGGCTAGGGCTGGTGAATCTTTATTCACCGGCCCTTTTGCGCTGTGGGATGAGGGGAATTTTCACATCGTTTGTGCCCCTTGTTGTACCAGCCACCGGGTGTTGTCGAGAGGCCCGGTCTGACAAAAAACGGTGTTTTTAGAGCTGTCCCATTTGGACAGAGTGGGTCACTTATCAGCGAGCTGAGGAACCCTATGGTTTACTCTTACACAGAGAAAAAACGCATTCGTAAGGACTTCGGTAAGCGTGACCAGGTCTTGGACACGCCTTACCTGCTGTCAATCCAGCTTGACTCCTTCAAACAGTTTATTGAAGCAGATCCTCAAGGCGAGTACGGTCTGGAAGCGGCTTTCCGCAGCGTTTTCCCTATCACTAGCTATTCTGGCACTGCCGAACTGCAGTATGTCAGTTTCCGCTTGGGTGAGCCCGTGTTTGACGTGCAAGAATGTCAAATCCGTGGCGTGACCTACTCGGCGCCGTTGCGCGTCAAGTTGCGTATGGTCCTGTACGACAGAGAAGCGGCTGCAGGCACTGTCAAGGACATCAAAGAGCAAGAAGTCTACATGGGCGAAATCCCGCTCATGACTGAAAATGGTACCTTCGTGATCAACGGTACCGAGCGGGTAATCGTCTCCCAGCTGCATCGCAGCCCGGGTGTGTTTTTCGATCACGATCGCGGCAAGACCCACTCCTCCGGTAAGGTCCTGTATAACGCCCGCGTGATCCCCTACCGTGGTTCCTGGCTCGATTTTGAGTTCGATCCCAAAGACAACCTCTTTGTGCGTATCGACCGTCGTCGTAAGCTGCCGGCGTCCATTATCCTGCGTGCCCTCGACTTCACTACCGAAGACATGCTCGCCACCTTCTTCGACACCACCAAGTTCGAAGTGGCCGATGGCAAGCTGATGATGGAACTCAAGCCCGAGCGCCTGCGTGGTGACACCGCCTCTTTCGACATCGTGGTCGATGGCGAAACCGTGGTGGAAACCGGTCGTCGCATTACCGCCCGCCATATCCGTCAACTGGAGAAGGCCGGCGTAGAACAAATTGAAGTGCCGGTGGAATATGCCGTCGGCAAGGTATCGGCCAAGGATTACATCAACGCCGATACCGGCGAAGTGATCGTCGCCGCCAACAGCGAACTGAGCCTGGAAAATCTGGCCAATCTGTCTGTGGCCGGTTTCAAGCAGTTCGAGACCCTGTTCACCAACGAGCTGGATCACGGCGCCTACATGTCCGAGACCCTGCGTATCGATTCTGCCACTACCCGCCTCGAGGCGTTGGTGGAAATCTATCGCATGATGCGTCCCGGCGAGCCGCCCACCCGTGAAGCAGCCGAAACCCTGTTCGAGAACCTGTTCTTCTCCGAAGATCGCTACGATCTGTCCACCGTGGGTCGGATGAAGTTCAACCGCCGCCTGTTCCGCGAGGAACTGAACGGTCCGGGTACCCTGACCAAGTCCGATATCGTCGACGTGATGAAGCAGTTGATCGCCATCCGTAACGGTAACGACGAGGTGGACGATATCGACCACCTGGGTAACCGCCGTATCCGTTCCGTCGGTGAAATGGCCGAGAACCAGTTCCGCGTGGGCCTGGTACGGGTCGAACGGGCGGTGAAAGAGCGTCTGTCCCTGGGCGACCTCGACACCCTGATGCCCCAGGACCTGATCAACGCCAAGCCGATTTCCGCCGCGGTGAAGGAGTTCTTTGGCTCCAGCCAGCTGTCCCAGTTCATGGACCAGAACAACCCGCTGTCGGAAGTGACTCACAAGCGCCGTATCTCGGCCCTGGGCCCGGGCGGTCTGACCCGTGAGCGTGCCGGCTTCGAAGTCCGTGACGTACACCCGACCCACTATGGTCGCCTGTGTCCCATCGAGACGCCTGAAGGTCCGAACATCGGTCTGATCAACTCCCTGGCCTGCTATTCCCGCACCAACGAGTACGGTTTCCTCGAGACCCCGTACCGCAAGGTGATCGACGGCAAGATCACCGACGAGGTGGACTACCTGTCCGCCATCGAGGAAGGTCATTTCGTGATCGCCCAGGCCAATGCCGCCACCGATGAAGAAGGCCGTCTGCTGGACGAACTGGTACCGTCCCGTCACAAGGGCGAAGCCACCTACATGAATGCCGATCAGGTCCAGTACATGGACGTGAGCCCGCAGCAGATCGTCTCGGTTGCCGCCTCGCTGATCCCCTTCCTCGAGCACGATGACGCCAACCGGGCCCTGATGGGTTCGAACATGCAACGTCAGGCGGTGCCGACCCTGAAGGCGGACAAGCCGCTGGTGGGGACCGGTATCGAGCGTGCCGTGGCGGTGGACTCCGGCGTGACCGTGGTTGCCAAGCGGGGTGGTGTGGTCGACTACGTCGACGCTTCCCGCATCGTGGTCAAGGTCAACGATGAAGAGATGCTGCCGGGCGAAGCCGGTATCGACATCTACAACCTGACCAAGTACACCCGTTCCAACCAGAACACCTGTATCAACCAGCGTCCCTGCGTGATGCCGGGCGAGCGGGTCCTGGGCGGTGACGTGCTGGCCGACGGCCCGTCCACCGATCTGGGTGAACTGGCGCTGGGCCAGAACCTGCGCGTGGCCTTCATGCCCTGGAACGGTTACAACTTCGAAGACTCCATCCTGCTGAGTGAGCGGCTGGTACAGGAAGATCGCCTGACCACCATCCACATTCAGGAGCTGTCCTGTATCTCCCGTGACACCAAGCTGGGCCCGGAAGAGATCACCGCCGACATCCCCAACGTGGGTGAAGCGGCGCTGAGCAAGCTGGATGAGTCCGGTATCGTCTACGTGGGGGCGGAAGTGAAGCCCGGCGACATCCTGGTCGGTAAGGTCACCCCCAAAGGTGAAAGCCAACTGACCCCGGAAGAGAAGCTGCTGCGTGCCATCTTCGGTGAGAAGGCTTCCGACGTGAAGGATTCTTCCCTGCGGGTACCGAACTCCGTGTACGGTACCGTGATCGACGTGCAGGTCTTTACCCGCGATGGCGTGGAGAAAGACAAGCGTGCCCAGGACATCGAGCACATGCAGCTCAAGCAGGCCAAGAAGGATCTGACCGAAGAGTTCAGCATCCTGGAAGAAGGCATCTTTGCCCGGGCCCGTTCCGTGCTGATCGCCGCCGGTCTGAGTGCCGACAAGGTCGACAAGATTGCCCGTGCCAAGCTGCTGGAGCAGGCGGTGGACGACGAAGGCAAGCAGATCGAGCTGGAGCAGATCGCCGAGCAGTACGCCGAGCTGAAGGCCGACTTCGACAAGAAGTTCGAAAACAAGCGTCGCAAGATCACCCAGGGTGATGATCTGGCTCCCGGTGTACTGAAGATCGTCAAGGTCTATCTGGCAGTGAAGCGTCGTATCCAGCCTGGTGACAAGATGGCCGGTCGTCACGGTAACAAGGGTGTTATCTCCACCATTGTCCCCATCGAAGACATGCCCCATGACGAATACGGCACCCCGGTCGATATCGTGCTCAACCCGCTGGGCGTACCCTCGCGGATGAACATCGGTCAGATCCTTGAAACCCATATGGGCCTTGCTGCCAAGGGCATCGGCGAGAAGATCGACCGCATGATCAAGGAGCAACAGGAACTGGCCCGTCTGCGTGAATTCATCCAGGAAGTTTACAACCTGGGTGACGGCGTGCGGCAGAAAGTGGACCTGTCCACCTTCTCCGATGCGGAAGTCAAGGTGCTGGCCGAAAACCTGCGCAAAGGGATGCCGATTGCCACGCCGGCGTTTGACGGTGCCCGCGAGCACGAGATCAAGCGCCTGCTGAAGTTGGCGGATCTGCCCGAGTCGGGCCAGATCACCCTGTATGACGGTCGTACCGGTAACACCTTCGAGCGTCCGGTCACCGTGGGTTACATGTACATGCTGAAGTTGAACCACTTGGTGGACGACAAGATGCATGCCCGTTCTACCGGTTCCTACAGTCTGGTTACCCAGCAGCCGCTGGGCGGTAAAGCCCAGTTCGGTGGTCAGCGTTTCGGGGAGATGGAAGTGTGGGCGCTGGAAGCTTACGGCGCCGCCTATACCCTGCAGGAAATGCTGACCGTCAAGTCGGACGATGTGAACGGCCGGACCAAGATGTACAAGAACATCGTGGACGGCGATCACCGCATGGAGCCGGGCATGCCCGAGTCCTTCAACGTACTGTTGAAGGAAATCCGCTCCCTCGGTATCAACATCGAGCTGGAAGAAAGTTAAGGCGACAGACTGCCTCGGAAATAATGGCGCCCCTCGGGGCGCCCAGGTAGAACTCCTCACAGGAGACTAACGTGAAAGACTTGCTTAAGTTTTTGAAAGCGCAGAGTAAGACTGAAGAGTTTGACGGTATCAAAATCGGTCTGGCCTCGCCGGACATGATCCGCTCTTGGTCCTATGGCGAAGTCAAGAAGCCTGAGACCATCAACTACCGTACCTTCAAGCCGGAGCGTGACGGCCTTTTCTGCGCCCGGATCTTTGGTCCGGTCAAGGACTATGAGTGTCTGTGTGGTAAGTACAAGCGCCTCAAGCACCGCGGTGTGATCTGCGAGAAGTGCGGCGTTGAAGTTACCCAGACCAAGGTACGCCGTGAGCGTATGGGGCATATCGAGCTGGCCAGCCCGGTTGCCCATATCTGGTTTTTGAAATCCCTGCCGAGCCGTATCGGCCTGCTGCTGGACATGACCCTGCGCGATATCGAGCGGGTGCTGTATTTCGAATCCTTCGTGGTGATCGAACCGGGCATGACCAACCTGGAGCGAAGCCAGATGCTGTCTGAAGAACAGTACCTGGACGCGCTGGAGGAGTGGGGCGACGAATTCGACGCCAAGATGGGCGCCGAGGCGGTGCTGTCTTTGCTGCGCGCCATCGATCTGGAAGGCGAAATCAACACCATGCGTGAGGAGCTGGATCAAACCAACTCCGAGACCAAGCGCAAGAAGATCACCAAGCGCCTCAAGCTGATGGAAGCCTTCCACTTCTCCGGCAACAAGCCCGAGTGGATGGTGATGACGGTGCTGCCCGTGCTGCCGCCGGATCTGCGTCCGTTGGTCCCGCTCGACGGTGGCCGCTTCGCAACTTCGGATCTGAACGATCTGTATCGCCGGGTGATCAACCGGAACAACCGTTTGAAGCGCCTGCTGGACCTGGCTGCGCCAGACATCATAGTACGCAACGAAAAGCGGATGCTGCAGGAGTCTGTTGACGCCCTGCTGGACAACGGTCGTCGTGGCCGCGCCATTACCGGTTCCAACAAGCGCCCGCTCAAGTCCCTGGCCGACATGATCAAGGGTAAGCAGGGTCGTTTCCGTCAGAACCTGCTGGGCAAGCGGGTCGACTACTCTGGCCGTTCCGTGATCACCGTGGGCCCGACCCTGCGCCTGCACCAGTGTGGCCTGCCCAAGAAGATGGCGCTGGAGCTGTTCAAGCCCTTCATCTACGGCAAGCTGGAAGCCCGTGGCCTGGCCACTACCATCAAGGCGGCCAAGAAGATGGTGGAACGCGAGGAAGCCGTGGTCTGGGATATCCTGGACGACGTGATCCGCGAACACCCGGTGCTGCTGAACCGGGCGCCGACCCTGCACCGTCTGGGTATCCAGGCGTTCGAGCCGGTCTTGATCGAAGGCAAGGCCATCCAGTTGCACCCCCTGGTGTGTGCGGCCTACAACGCCGACTTCGACGGTGACCAGATGGCGGTGCACGTACCGCTGACCCTGGAAGCCCAGCTCGAAGCCCGTGCGCTGATGATGTCCACCAACAACATACTGTCACCGGCCAACGGCGAACCCATCATAGTGCCGTCCCAGGACGTGGTGCTGGGTCTGTATTACATGACCCGCGACAAGGTCAACGCCAAGGGTGAAGGCATGCTGCTGACCAGTGCGAAAGAGGCCGAAAAGGTCTATCGTGCCGGCCACGCCGAGCTGCACGCCCGGGTCAAGGTGCGTCTTACCGACTTCGAGAAGATGGAAGACGGCAGCGTGGTGAAAACCACCGCTATCCGTGACACCACCATCGGCCGCGCCATCCTGTCCCTGATCGTGCCCAAGGGGTTGCCCTTCAGCATGGTCGACCAGGCCATGGGCAAGAAGCAGATCTCCAAGCTGCTGAACGGCTGTTACCGTCGTCTGGGTCTGAAGGATTCCGTTATCTTCGCCGACCAGCTGATGTACACCGGTTTCCATTACGCCACTCTGTCCGGCGTATCGGTCGGCATCAACGACATGGTGATCCCGGACGCCAAGAAAGACATCATCGACGAAGCCGAAGCGGAAGTGACCGAGATCCAGGACCAGTTCCAGTCCGGTCTGGTTACCGCCGGTGAGCGTTACAACAAGGTTATCGATATCTGGGCCAGCGCCAACGAGCGGGTGTCCAAGGCGATGATGGATAACCTGTCGAAAGACACCGTGATCAACCGCGATGGCGAGGAAGAGCTGCAGGCTTCGTTCAACAGCATCTTCATGATGGCCGATTCCGGTGCCCGGGGTAGTGCGGCGCAGATCCGTCAGCTCGCCGGTATGCGGGGCCTGATGGCCAAGCCGGATGGCTCCATCATCGAGACGCCGATCATCGCCAACTTCCGCGAAGGTCTGAACGTACTGCAGTACTTCATCTCCACCCACGGTGCCCGTAAGGGTCTGGCGGATACGGCACTGAAGACCGCCAACTCCGGTTACCTGACCCGCCGTCTGGTGGACGTGGCCCAGGACCTGGTGATCACCACCGACGACTGTGGCACCCATGAAGGTCTGTGGATGACGCCGCTGATCGAGGGCGGTGACGTGGTCGAGCCCCTGCGTGAGCGGGTGCTGGGTCGCGTGGTGGCCGAAGACGTGATCAAGCCGGGTACCGAAGACGAAGTGCTGGTGGCCCGTAACACCCTGCTCGACGAGAAGTGGTGTGACGAACTGGAAGGCAACTCCGTCGATCGGGTCAAGGTCCGTTCCGTTATTACCTGTGACAACGACCACGGTGTCTGCGCTCACTGTTACGGTCGTGATCTGGCCCGTGGCCACCTGGTCAACCAGGGTGAAGCGGTCGGTGTTATCGCCGCCCAGTCCATCGGTGAGCCGGGTACCCAGCTGACCATGCGTACCTTCCACATCGGTGGTGCGGCATCGCGGGCGGCAGCCGAGAGCAGTATCCAGGTGAAAAACACCGGTACCGTCAAGTTGCAGAACGCCAAGTACGTGACCAACGCCGACGGCAAGACCGTCATCGTGTCCCGTTCCTCCGAACTGACCATTATCGATGACATGGGGCAGACCCGGGAAAACCACAAGCTGCCTTACGGCGCCCTGCTGGAAAAAGCCGATGGCGAAACCGTGCAGGCCGGCCAGGTCGTGGCCAACTGGGATCCGCATACCCACCCCATCGTGACCGAGGTGGCGGGTCGCATCAAGTTCATCGATATGATCGACGGCGTGACCATCAGTCGTCAGACCGACGAACTGACCGGTCTGTCCAGCATCGTGGTGATGGACGTGAACGAGCGTCCCAGTGCCGGTAAGGAACTGCGTCCGACCGTGAAACTGGTCGACGATGCCGGCAAGGATGTATTCATCCCCGGCACCGATCTGGCGGCCCTGTACTTCCTGCCCGGTCGAGCCATCGTCAGCCTGGAAGACGGTGCCCAGCTCAACGTGGGTGACGCCCTGGCGCGTATTCCGCAGGAATCCAGTGGTACCAAGGACATCACCGGTGGTCTGCCGCGGGTTGCCGACCTGTTCGAAGCTCGTCAGCCGAAAGAGCCGGCGATCCTGGCCGAGGTATCCGGTACCATCTCCTTCGGGAAAGAGACCAAGGGCAAACGCCGTCTGGTCATCACCCCGCTGGAAGGGGGCGAGGCCTACGAAGAGATGATCCCGAAATGGCGTCACCTCAACGTGTTCGAAGGTGAAAAGGTCGAGAAAGGCGAAGTGCTGGCCGACGGCCCGGAATCTCCGCACGATATCCTGCGTCTGCGCGGTATCAGCCCGGTGGCGAACTATATCGTCAACGAGGTACAGGAGGTTTACCGTCTGCAGGGGGTTAAGATCAACGACAAGCACATCGAGACCATCGTTCGTCAGATGCTGCGTCGTGCCGAGATCATGAACTCCGGTGACTCCGACTTTATCGAAGGTGAACAGGCCGAAGTGGTGCGTATCCGTCAGGCCAACCGTGTGCTGGAGGCCGAGGGCAAGCAGTTGATCGGCTATCGCCATGTGCTGATGGGGATCACCAAGGCCTCTTTGAGCACCGAATCCTTCATCTCGGCGGCGTCCTTCCAGGAAACCACCCGGGTGCTGACCGAAGCGGCCGTTTCCGGCAAGGTCGACGACCTGCGTGGTCTGAAGGAGAACGTGATCGTGGGCCGTCTGGTGCCGGCCGGTACCGGTTTTGCCTACCATCAGGGCCGCCAGGCCAAACGTCAGCCGGAGCAGCCGGTACAGATTTCGGCGGATGAAGCCGAGCAAAGTCTGGCCGATCTGCTCAATGCGGCCGGCAACGAAGAATAAGTTATCTCGACTCGCTGATAAGACAAGGGCTCCCGCAAGGGGGCCCTTTTTTATGGGCGCCTATCCGTCGGAATCCTGTCGGACCCGAGCCAGCAGACTGCCGATGCGCTGGCGGGCGTCGAAACTGGCCAGGGCCTGCTGGAAGTAGTCGATTTCCCGAGCCATGGTCTGCTGGAGCAGCGCCTGCTGGGGGGCCTTCAGCAGGGCCTTGCTGTGGAGCAGGGCCTGGGCAGGCTTGGCTGCCAGTCGACGGGCGGCCTCTTCAAGCCGGGGCTGCAACTCGGCGGCCGGCAATACCTGGTTGGCCAGGCCCCAATCGCAGGCGGTAGCGGCATCCAGTGCATCGCCCAGCAGCAACAGCTGGCAGGTACGGACATGACCGATACGCTGGGGCAGCAGCAGACTGGAGGCAAATTCCGGCACCAGGCCCAGGTCGATAAAAGGAAAGCTCAGTCGGGCGTTGTCACCGAGATAGACCAAATCCATATGCAGCAGCAGGGTGGCGCCGATACCCACCGCATGGCCCTGCACCGCGGCCAGCAGCGGTTTGGGACAGCTGGCGAGGGTATGCAGCAGGCTGATGATGGGGTGGTCGGAACCGAGTTCGGGATTGTCGAGAAAATCCGCCAGGTCGTTGCCTGCACAAAAGTCCGTTCCCTGGGCGCTCAGTACTATGACCTGAACGGCCTCGTCCCGGATAGCGGTCTGTAGCTGGTTATTGAGCTCCCGGTACATGTCCATATTCAGGGCGTTACGTTTTTCCGGGCGGTTAATGGAGAGATGGCAGACCGCTGCCATCTCCCGGCTCACCAATAGGCTCATGGCCATTCCTTATGCGATGGGTCATGGTTTAAAGCTTCCCGCTGGGATAAGCTTTGCTCTCTTTTCAGCACAAGGAAAGCACAGATGAAAAAAGTCGGATACCTTTTTGCTCTGGTTTTGTTAACCAGTCCCAGTTGGGCACAGGTCAGCGTCAGCGAGGGCTATGTGCGGGCCACCCCCCCGATGGGGCCCAATACCGCCGCCTTTATGCAATTGGAGAACGGCGGCGACCGGGATCTGGCACTGGTGAGCGTGGCTTCCCCCCAGGCGGACAAGGTGGAACTACATAGGGTGCTGGAGCAGGACGGAGTGATGCAGATGCGGGAAGTGGAGCGGATAGCGGTGCCGGCCGGTGCAACGGTCAGCCTGCAGCCGGGCGGCCTGCATATCATGTTGCTGGGGGTGAAGCAGCCGTTGGCGGCTGGGGATGAGGTCAGCCTGGAACTGCGCTGGGACAACGGCGACACCGAGCAATGGATCCTGCCGGTCAGGGATATCCGGGCCCAACCCCAGGCGGCTCATGGACATGGCCAGCATCATTAAGAGCCTGTTTGAAATCTGTTGTACTCGGCCAAAGCGCACTGCCCCGCCGACACGCCGTGAACCCCTCCCTGGGGGCTCCGCCGCGCCCTCCCTGGCGCTGAGGGTCGACGGAGCAGCACCTTTTGTCCTCCCTAACCCTTCAGTGTCGCCTGTTGGCGCGACCTCCAGACAACGGTGGAGCTTAGAAGAGGCAACGGGGATTCCTCCACCGACCGCCACATGCCAGGGATGGCATGTGGCGAGCGTCACAGGGATGTGCTTGCAGCGTGTCGGTGGCCCTGTTGGCGCTTTGTTTGAGTCGTTACTGACAAGCTTCGCAAAGATCATAAACAGGTTCTAAGGGGGTGAGCCGGCAACCCTAGGTTTGTTATTACCTGATGATATAAAAAATCATCTTTTATTCTTTATTGTTGTTCGTTGACCTGGCATAAGCTATCCCTTATCTGGAAAAGTGGAAGTCAATGTCATGCTTTTAAAGGAACTCGCGGCGGCAGCCAGCCCGCTCAATGAACAACAAGTCCATAAGCTCACTCAGGTGGCTGCCGAGCTGAGTGCCACCCAGCTGGCCTGGGTCAGCGGTTATTTCTACGGTATCAGCCAGCAGGCCCAGGGCCTGCCGGTGGCGGCCCCCGCGGCGGCGGCCCAGCCCGCCGGCAAGGTGACCATCCTCTATGCTTCCCAGACCGGTAATGCCAAGGGGGTCGCTGAGTCGCTCAAGGCCCAGGCCGATGCCGCCGGGGTCGCGGCGGAGCTGTTCAACGTGGCCGACTACAAGGTCAAGCAGCTTAAGAAAGAGACCCATGTGCTGATCGTCACCAGTACCAACGGCGAGGGCGAGCCGCCCGATGACGCCATCGAATTCCACAAGCAGCTCAAGGGTGGCAAGGTAGGCAAGCTCGACGGCCTGCACTACGGCGTACTGGCCCTGGGCGACTCCTCCTACGAATTCTTCTGCCAGACTGGCAAGGACTTCGACGACTACTTGGCCAAGGCCGGTGCCAGCCGTCTCCTGGAGCGTATCGACTGCGACGTGGACTACGAAGGTGCCGCCGAGGGCTGGAACCAATCGGCCGTGGGCCTGCTGAAGGACGCGCTGCAGGTGGAGGCGGCCAACCATGCCGCTCCCGTGGTCAGCCTGACTCATGGCGCCGCCAGCCTCTACACCAAGAAAAACCCCTTCGCCGCCGAACTGGTCACCAACCAGAAGATAACCGGCCGAGACTCCGACAAGGACATCCGTCATATCGAGATCTCCCTGGAAGGCTCCGACCTTCGCTACCAGCCCGGTGATGCGCTGGGCGTCTGGTTCAGCAACGACGAGGTGTTGGTGGATGCCCTGCTGGCCCAGTTGGGCGTGGCTGCCGACGCCAAGGTCAAGGTGGACGATGAGTTGCTCTCGATCCGCGAAGCGCTGCTCCACCACTACGAACTGACCCAGGGCTATGCCAGCTTCGTGCAGGCCTATGCCGAGCTGTCCGGTGCCAAGAAGCTGCAGAAGCTGGTGGAGGACAAGGCCGCCCTGCGCGAATATTGCGCCGGCCACCAGATCCTGGACATCGTCCGGGAGAAGAAGACCAAGCTCACCGCCGAACAACTGCAGGGCGCCTTGCGCCGGCTGACGCCGCGGCTCTATTCCATCGCCTCCGCCCAGGCCGAGGTGGAGGAAGAAGTCCACCTGACCGTGGGCGTGGTGCGCTACGACAGCAAGGGCGAGCCCCGCGCCGGTGGCGCCTCCTCCTTCCTGGCCGACCGGCTGGCCGAGGGTGGCCAGGTTCGGGTGTTCGTGGAGCACAACGACAACTTCCGCCTGCCCGCCGACGACAGCATCCCGGTGATCATGGTGGGGCCGGGCACCGGCATCGCCCCCTTCCGCGCCTTTATGCAGGAGCGGGAAGCCCGGGATGCCGAGGGCAAGAACTGGCTGTTCTTCGGCAACCCCCACTTCACCCAGGACTTCCTCTATCAGCTCGAGTGGCAGCGTTACGTCAAGTCCGGCCTGCTGAGCAAGATTTCCCTGGCATTCAGCCGGGATCAGGCCGACAAGGTCTATGTGCAGCACAAGCTCAGGCAGCAGGGGGCCGAGGTCTATGCCTGGCTGGAGCAGGGCGCCCATTTCTACGTGTGCGGCGACGCCAACAAGATGGCCAAGGACGTGCACGAGGCCCTGATCGAGCTGGTGGCCGAGCACGGTAACAAGAGCCGTGAACAGGCGGAAGAATATGTCGATGCGCTGCGCAGCGCCAAGCGTTACCAAAGGGATGTTTACTAAGATGAGCGAACAAAAACTGTCCGATAACGAACGCCTCAAGGGGCAGAGCAATTTTCTGCGCGGCACCATCACCCAGGATCTGCAGGACGAGCTGACCGGCGGCTTCAACGGCGACAACTTCATGCTGATCCGTTTCCACGGCATGTACCAGCAGGACGACCGGGACATCCGCAACGAGCGTACCGCCCAGAAACTGGAGCCGCTGCACAACGTCATGCTGCGTGCGCGCCTGCCCGGCGGCATCATCACGCCCGAGCAGTGGCTGGTGATCGACCGGTTCGCGGAAGAAAGCACCATGTACGGCAGTATCCGCCTGACCACCCGCCAGACTTTCCAGTTCCACGGGGTGCTAAAGCGGGACATCAAGCACATGCACCAGACCCTGAGCAGCACCGGTATCGACTCCATCGCCACCGCCGGCGACGTCAACCGCAACGTGCTGTGCACCAGTAACCCGGTGGAGTCCGAGCTGCACCAGGAAGCCTACGAATGGGCCAGGAAGATCTCCGAACACCTGCTGCCCAAGACCCGGGCCTACCTGGAGGTCTGGCTGGACGGCGAGCGTCTGGACACCCCGGACGAAGAGCCGATCCTGGGCCCCACCTATCTGCCGCGCAAGTTCAAGACCACGGTGGTGATCCCGCCCCAGAACGACGTGGATGTGCATGCCAACGATCTGAACTTCGTGGCCATCGCCGAGAACGGTAAGCTGGTGGGCTTCAACGTGCTGGTAGGCGGCGGCCTGGCCATGACCCATGGCGACACCGCCACCTATCCGCGCAAGGCCACCGACTTCGGCTTTATCCCGCTGTCCCACACCCTGGCGGTAGCGGAAGCCGTGGTCACCACCCAGCGTGATATGGGCAATCGGGTCGAGCGCAAGAACGCCAAGACCAAGTACACCCTGGAGCGGGTGGGCGTGGAGGTGTTCAAGGCCGAGGTAGAGAAGCGGGCCGGCATCCAGTTCGCCGAGAGCCGTCCCTACGAGTTCACCGGTCGCGGCGATCGCTTCGGCTGGGTGGAAGGCATCGACGGCAAGCAGCACCTGACCCTGTTTATCGAGAACGGCCGTATCCTGGACTTCCCCGGTAAGCCGCTGAAGACCGGCCTGCGCGAAATCGCCAGGGTGCACAAGGGCGACTTCCGCCTGACCGCCAACCAGAACCTGATCATCGCCGGCGTGCCCAAGAAGGACAAGGCCAAGATCGAGAAGCTGGCCCGGGCCCATGGCCTGATCGACGATGCCGTGTCCGAGCAGCGCAAGGACTCCATGGCCTGCGTGGCGCTGCCCACCTGCCCGCTGGCGATGGCCGAAGCCGAGCGCTTCCTGCCGGAGTTCGTCACCGAGATCGAAGGCGTGCTGGCCAGGCACGGGGTAACCGACGACAGCATCATCTTCCGGGTCACCGGCTGCCCCAACGGCTGCGGTCGCGCCATGCTGGCCGAGATCGGCCTGGTGGGCAAGGCGCCCGGACGCTACAACCTGCACTTGGGCGGCAACCGGGAAGGCACTCGAATTCCGCGCATGTACAAGGAGAACATCACCGACCGCCAGATCCTCGAGGATATCGACACCCTGGTGGGCCGCTGGGCCCAGGAGCGGAATGCGGGCGAGAGTTTCGGTGACTTTGTGATCCGGGCCGGCATCATAGCGCCGGTGGTGGACTCCGCGAGGGATTTTTATGCCGTATAGTTTATTACCCAGCCTGGAAGAGCTGAACTGCCTGTCCCGTGCCGATCAAGCGGAGGCCCTGGCCCCGCTTAATCAGGAGCTGGCAGCCATGAGCGCACCCGAGCGGGTGCGCTGGGCGCTGGATACCCTGGAAGGAGAGCATGTGCTCTCCTCCAGTTTCGGCATCCAGGCGGCGGTGATGCTGCACCTGGTGACCCGGGAAAAAGCGGACACGCCGGTGATCCTTACCGATACCGGCTACCTTTTTCCCGAGACCTATCGTTTTATCGACGAACTGACCGACAGGCTGCAGCTTAACCTCAAAACCTATCGGGCACAGACCTCCGCCGCCTGGCAGGAAGCCCGCCATGGTAAATTGTGGGAGCAAGGGGTCGAGGGCATCAGCCGCTACAACCAGATCAACAAGGTAGAGCCGATGCAACGGGCGTTGCGCGAGCTCAACGCCGGCACCTGGTTTTCCGGCCTGCGACGCAGCCAGTCCGACACCCGGGGCAGCCTGCAGGTCCTCGGGCTTCAGAATGGTCTCTTCAAGTTCCTGCCGATTATCGACTGGAGCAATAAAGATGTGCATTATTACCTGAAGGAATTCGACCTTCCCTATCACCCCCTGTGGGAACAGGGGTATGTCTCGGTCGGTGATGTGCAGACCACGGCCAAGTGGGAGCCGGGCATGAGCGAGGCGGATACCCGTTTCTTCGGGATGAAGCGGGAGTGTGGTCTTCACGAACCCCAGGAAGCCGACGGCAGCGGTATCTGACCTGCGGCTCCGGACAAGGAGAAAGCATGCAGGTACAGGAAATCATGACCCGACGGCTCGCCACCGTGCATCAGGACGATCGGCTGGAGGTGGTACGGGAGATTTTCGAACAGGCGCCGTTTCGCCATCTGCTGGTGGTGGATGACGCGGATCGGTTGTGCGGGGTGATCACTCACGCCGATATGTATCGGGCCCTGAGTCCCTATCTGGCGACCGACGCGGAGCTGGAACGCGACCGTGATACCTTGCAGCGGCGGGCCCATCAGGTGATGAGCCGGCAGCCGGTGACCATCGCCCCCGGTGCCGGGCTGGACCTCGCCGCGGTGCTGATGCTCGAACACCATGTCAGCTGTCTGCCGGTAGTCAATAACGGGATCCTGCAGGGTGTGGTGTCCTGGAAAGATCTGCTGCGCACCCTTATAAAATAACGATAAAGCATAAAAAGTTATTTTTTATTATTTTGTGGGATAAGCATTTCTGTCTATAGTCGGTCTATCTCAATGGATAAGCGGAACGGCCATGGAACACCTGCCTCTTTTTATCAACATCAAGCATCGCCCTTGTCTGGTGGTGGGCGGCGGTGCCGTGGCGGCCCGCAAGGTTCGCCTGTTGCTGGCCCGAGGAGGCCGGGTCACCGTCGTTGCTCCCGAGCTGGACGCCGGCCTGCAGGCTCGTCAAGCCGAGCTCTGCTGGCTTGAACAGTGTTTTGCCGAGCATCATCTCGATGGTCAGTTTCTGGTGGTGGCGGCCACGGATAACACCGAGGTCAATGCCCGGGTCTATCAACTGGCCAACCGGCGCGGCATCCTGGTGAACAAGGCGGATGACAGCAAACGCTCCGCCGTCATTTTTCCTTCCATCGTCGAGCGTTTTCCGCTGCAGATTGCCTTCAGCACCGGTGGCGGTGCTCCCTGGCTGGCCCGCTTGCTACGGGCCCGGCTGGATGCTCTGCTGCCCGGACACTGGGGAGAGCTCAGCCGGGTGGCCGGCAAGTTGCGCCGGCGGGTACAGCAGGCCTTCGGCAGCAGCGATGAACGGCGCCGTTTCTGGGCCCGGGTACAGGACGATGTGGCCTTGACCACGTTGTTGCAGCAACGGGATCATGCCGGTGCCGAAGCCTGGTTGCGGCAGGCGATGAGCAAGCCGGTGGCTGGCGAGGTGATCCTGGTCGGCGCCGGCCCCGGCGACCCCGATTTGCTGACCATCAAGGCATTGAATGAATTACAGAAAGCCGACGTGGTGCTGTTTGATCAACTGGTTTCCGACGAAGTATTGGCGCTGATCCGCCCCGAGGCTGAGCGGGTGGCAGTGGGCAAGAAAGCCGGCCATCACAGCGTCCCCCAGGAGCAGATCAACCAATTGCTGGTGGAGCATGCCCTGGCGGGCAAGCGGGTGGTGCGACTCAAGGGCGGCGATCCCTTCATGTTTGGCCGGGGAGCGGAGGAGCTGCAGAGCTTGAAGGCGGCCGGGATCCGCTACCAGGTGGTGCCGGGGATTACCGCCGCCGCCGGAGCCACCGCCTACGCCGGTATTCCCCTGACTCACCGGGATCACGCCCAGAGTGCGGTCTTTATCACCGGGCACTGCAAGCAGGACGGCGAGGAGCCGGACTGGGCGTCACTGGCCAAGGGGCGGCAGACCCTGGTGATCTACATGGGGTTGATGCGCTCGGCCCATATCCGGCGGCAGTTGCTGCACCATGGCCTGGATGGCAACACGCCGGTGGCGATTATCGAACGCGGTACCACCCGGCAACAGCGGGTGGTGCGCGGCCGCTTGCAGGAGCTGGCCCAATTGGCCGAACAAGTGGCCAGCCCGGCCCTGATGGTGATCGGTGAAGTGGCGACCCTGGCCGATTCCCTGGCCTGGTTTCCCCCCCATGCCGATACGGCAGGTACCGATACCATGGAACGCTGCGGCTAACTTTGCTGTAACTGCCCCAGAGGGGTCAGCAGTTCGCTCAGTTCACGCAGGTAGTCTTCCGGAGTTGTTTCGGTCATCAGGGCGGCCAGTTCGTTACCGATGGTCGTAAAGCGGTAGTACAGCAAGCGTACGCCTTTCTTAAGCGGGTGCAGTACCAGTTGCCGGCCGTTGAACACCAGCCGCAGTGCCGAGCCGGCAGGGAGCTCACCGGACTCCAGTTCGGCCTGGTGCAACAGCCCCAACTCAAACAGCTGCAGTAACCCGGCATAGGGCAGGCGATGGCGGCCCAGGCTCAGCTTGTGTTGACGCAATCCCTGCAGCAGGGTTTTATGCTGGTATCCGAACAGCAGCCGCAGGTTGTCGTCACCGAAATGGCAGCCCAGGGCGCTGGCCTTCTGTAACAGCAGAGCGTCTTTTTGAGTCATCTGCTTCAGGCGATTCAGGGCCTGGATGGAGCAATGCCCGGGGCGGACGATTTCCTGGGCCAGGATACTGGCCCAGAACTGCTGCATCGCCGGGTGACGGATGTTTTCTGCCAGGACGAAAAAATGGCTTAGCCAGTCCGGATCCGGTTCGCTGCCCACATCGTCGGAACTGCCCTGGCTGGCCAGGCTTACTATGGTCTCCAGGTTTTTCTGGCGGGTGGCTTCATCCAGCTGGCGGCGGATCTGGAAGCGATCACCGAAACTCAGGGGGGAGTCCCCGTGCAGCAAGCCGGCCAGTCCACGCTGTTCTGCCAGGCTGAGCAGCAGGGCCTTGCGGTTTTTGATTTTGTGATCCGGCGTTGCAGGTTTAGGCGTCATCGGCGTCGGCTTTTCGTTGTTAATTATGTTGACTCCATGTTAAAATTCAGTGCCGAATTTTAAACGGAGCGCCGGATGCAAAAAGGTAAACCCAAAATGACCTGGTTGCTTCTGTTTGTTGGCTATATCTCGAGCCTCGGGATACTGGCCACCATGATAGAGTAACCCAAAACAAAAAATAAGGCCCTGAACGGGCCTTATTTGTCTCAGGGAGCCAGTGCCGTCTGCACCAGCTCCAATACCTGATTCACCTCCTGCGCGGTCAGGGCTCCTTCCTTTGCAAAGCGGACGTGTCCCGCCTTGTCCAGCACTATGATGGCAGAACTTTTCGGTTCCAGTTGCCACTGCTGAGCGACCCGTCCTTTTTCATCCAGTACGATGGCGGACCAGGGGAACTCCTTCTTGCTGCTTTCGGCGCTGCTGCGCACGAAGGGCGCGGTGCCGAAGGTTGCGTCGTCCACATTGATGATGGTCACCGTCTGGTAGCTGTCCCGTGGCAGCTCGGCGCTCTTGATCGCCTCGATCAGCGGCGCGTTGAGCTCCTTGGCGCTGCTGCGCCCGGCGATATGCTGGACCACCCTGACCTTGCCCGGCAGAGAGCCGACCCCCCAGATACGTTCCCCGAGTCGTTCTCCGTTCAGCACCAGCTCACCCCTGTCGCTGACGCTGACCGGCGGCAGGGGCTGATCGAATTGCAGGTTATGGGCCGAGGCCATGAAGGGCAGGCAGGCCAGCCAGGTCCATGCTTTCATCGTTCTCTCCTTGTGGTATGAGGTCTGACCTGATTAGCCTAAAGAATGTTGATTGTTTGTCAAATGGATAAGCATAAAAAAAGAGCACCGAAGTGCTCTTTTTGAATCCGGGTGCCGGGGCTATCAGGCGTTGTTGTAACGCTCGGCGGAGGTCAGTATTTCGGCTTCGGCGGCGGCCTTGTCTTCCCAGCCGTCCACCTTCACCCACTTGCCCGCTTCCAGCTCCTTGTAGCGCTCGAAGAAGTGCTTGATCTGGGCCTTGAGCAACTCGGGCAGGTCGTTCACATCCTGGATATGGTCATATTCCCTGGTCAGCTTGCTGTGCGGCACGGCCACGATCTTGGCGTCTTCACCGGACTCGTCGGTCATCTTCAGCACGCCCACCGGACGGCAGCGGATCACTGCACCGGGCACCAGCGGATGTGGGGTGGGCACCAGCACGTCGACCGGGTCGCCGTCCAGAGACAGGGTCTGGTTCACATAGCCGTAGTTGCAGGGGTAGAACATGGGAGTGGCCATGAAGCGATCCACGAACACGGCGCCGGTGTCCTTGTCGATCTCGTACTTGATGGGATCGGCGTTCTGCGGGATCTCGATGACTACATAGATATCTTCGGGCAGGCTTTTTCCGGCCGGGACCTGGTTCAGGCTCATGACGTTTCCTTTAATGTTGTCTGTGACTGGGTTGTTAACCGAGTTTATCACCCTTACCCCTGCACATCTGTTATACAAATGGGTAAAGGTGCTTCAGGGGCGACATTATAACCGCTGTCGCAGGGATCACCATACAAGTGCCCAAAGCGGCAACGGATTGTTAGAATGCAGGCTTCACAGCAGCCAGGGGCAGGTTATGCACATTCATATTCTGGGTATTTGCGGCACTTTCATGGGCGGGCTGGCGATTCTGGCCCGACAACTGGGGTACAGGGTGACCGGCAGCGATGCCAACGTCTACCCGCCGATGAGTACCCAGCTCGAGCAGCAGGGCATCGAACTTATCGAAGGCTATCATCCGGCCCAGCTGGATCCGCTGCCCGATCTGGTGGTGGTGGGCAATGCCATGAGTCGGGGCAACCCCTGTGTGGAAGCGGTGCTCGACCGGCGTATCCCCTATACCTCGGGACCCCAGTGGCTGCTGGAGCACGTGCTGCAAAGTCGTTGGGTGCTCGCGGTGGCCGGTACCCACGGCAAGACCACCACTTCCGGCATGCTGGCCTGGATCCTCGAGGACTGCGGCCTGAACCCCGGCTTTCTGATCGGCGGGGTGCCCGGCAACTTCGAGGTGTCCGCCCGCTTGGGCGAGGCACCCTTTTTCGTGATCGAGGCGGACGAATACGACAGCGCCTTCTTCGACAAGCGCTCCAAGTTCGTGCACTACCGACCAAGCACCCTGATCCTCAACAATCTCGAGTTCGATCATGCGGACATCTTCCCGGATCTGGCGGCGATCCAGCGGCAGTTCCACCACCTGCTGCGAATGGTACCCGGCCATGGCCGCATCCTGATGCCGACCCATGCGCCGGCGCTGGAAGAGGTCAGGGCCATGGGCTGCTGGAGCGAGCTGGAATTCCTGGGCGAGGGCGGCCTCTGGCAGGCGGAGCCCCTGGCCGCCGACGGCAGCCGCTTCACCGTGCTGCTCGAGGGGCGGCCGGTGGGGGAGGTGAGTTGGCCCTGCATCGGCCTGCACAATGTGCATAACGGCCTGATGGCCCTGGCCGCCGCCCGCCACGCCGGGGTGCCGGTGGCACATGCCATCGATGCCCTGTGCCGCTTCGTCCCGCCCAGGCGGCGGATGGAGCTGAAAGGGGAACGGGCCGGTATCCGGGTGTGGGACGATTTCGCCCACCATCCCACCGCCATCCAGACCACCCTGGCCGGGCTCAAGGCCAGTACCACCGAGGGGCGGGTACTGGCGGTGCTGGAGCCTCGTTCCAACACCATGAAAATGGGGGTGCACCAGCAGGAACTGGCAGACTCCCTGCAGCAGGCCGATGCCACCTATCTGTTCCGGCCGGCGGAGCTGTGCTGGGATCTGGCGGCGGTGGCGGCGGCCTGCCCCGGGGGCCGGCTGTTCGATGAGCTGGATGCCCTTGTCGCCGCCCTGGTGGCCGATGCCCGGCCCGGCGATCAGATACTGGTGATGAGCAACGGCAGTTTCGGCGACATCCACGGTCGGCTGCTGGCGGCACTGGAGGCGGCCCATGTCTGCGCCTGAGTATCCGCGCGAGCGGCAGATCACCCTGGCCCTGAGCGGCGCCTCCGGCGCCCCCTATGCCTTGGCGCTGCTGGAACGGCTGCTGACCGCCGGCATCCAGGTGCACCTGCTGGTGTCCGGCGCCGCGCGGGTGGTGCTGGCCACCGAGCAGGGGGAGCAGTGGCCGGGCAAGCCGGCGGCGCTGGCCGCCTGGCTATGCGAGCGCTATAGCGCTGTGCCCGGGCAGATCCGGGTCTACGGCAAGGAGGAGTGGTTCTCGCCGGTGGCTTCGGGCTCGGGGGCGCCCAGGCGGATGGTGATCTGTCCCTGCTCCATGGGCACGGTGGCATCCATCGCGACGGGGGTGTCGGACAACCTGATCGAGCGGGCCGCCGACGTGGTGATCAAGGAGAAGGGACAGCTTATCCTGGTGCCACGGGAAACCCCCTTCTCGGCTCTGCACCTGGAAAACCTGCTCAAGCTGGCCCGCCTCGGGGTCACCATCATGCCGGCGGCGCCGGGTTTCTATCACCAGCCCCAATCCATCGCGGATCTGGTCGATTTCATGGTGGCGCGGATCCTGGATCACCTGGAGCTGGAGCAGGATCTGGTGGCGCGCTGGGGCTACGGCGGCGGAGAAAGCTGACCCGGTATGCAGATTTTCGAGAATTCCGGTAGAATACCGATTTAACAACAGCCGGGTATTTTGGACCCGAACGGAGCGAAAACATGAAACACCGAGTGGACGTCCTGATCAGCACCGAGGAGGTGAACGCCAGGATCCAAGCCCTGGGCGAGCAGATTAACGCGCATTTCGAGGGCGTCGACGAACTGGTGATGGTCGGGCTGCTGCGCGGCTCCTGTGTGTTCATGGCCGATCTGTGCCGCCGGATCGAGCTGCCGGTGCGGCTCGATTTCATGACCGCTTCCAGTTACGGCAGCAGCATGGAGAGCAACCGGGATGTGCGTATCCTCAAGGACCTGGACGATGAGATCCACGACAAGCACGTGCTGATCGTCGAAGACATCATCGATACCGGCTATACCCTGAGCAAGGTGAAAGAGATCCTGTCCCTGCGTAATCCGGCTTCGCTCAGCATCTGTACCCTGCTCGACAAGCCCGAGCGGCGCGAGGTCCAGGTACCGGTGGACTGGGTTGGCTTTACCATCCCCGACGAGTTCGTGGTAGGCTACGGCATCGATTACGCCCAGCGCTATCGCAACCTGCCCTTCATCGGCAGGGTGGTGCCGCTGGAATAAGTCCGGAAAGCCATTTCCCTTCTTGCTAATGTACCTTCATATGCCTGGTCTTTGCCCAGGCATATGTCTTTGATCTGGAGCCAAGCATGACCAAAGCATTGGAGATCGAAGGCCTGCGCAAAACCTACGCCGGTGGCGTGGAGGCGCTCAAGGGCATCGATCTGACCGTGGCGCAGGGCGACTTCTACGCCCTGTTGGGCCCCAACGGGGCCGGCAAGTCCACCACCATCGGCATTATTTCTTCCCTGGTGAACAAGAGTGCGGGCAAGGTGCGGGTGTTCGGTTACGACATCGACACCCGGTTGGAGCAGGCCAAGTCCCAGATAGGGCTGGTACCCCAGGAATTCAACTTCAACCAGTTCGAGAAGGTAGAGCAGATAGTGGTCAACCAGGCCGGACTGTATGGGGTGGAGCGAAAGGAGGCGAAACAACGCGCCGAGCGCTACCTCAAGCAGCTGGACCTGTGGGAGAAGCGGGACCAGCCGGCTCGCGCCCTGTCGGGCGGCATGAAACGCCGGCTGATGATCGCCCGGGCGCTGATGCACGAGCCCCGCCTGCTGATCCTGGATGAGCCCACCGCCGGGGTGGATATCGAGATCCGTCGGGCCATGTGGGATTTCCTCAAGGAGATCAACAGCCAGCAGGGCATTACCATCATCCTCACCACCCACTACCTGGAAGAGGCGGAGATGTTGTGCCGCCATATCGGCATCATCGACAAGGGCCGGCTGGTGGAAAACACCACCATGAAGGGGCTGCTCGGCAAGCTCAACGTGGAAACCTTTATCCTGGATCTGGCTCCCGACTGCCGGGAGCCCTTCCTGTCCGGCTTCAACTGGCAATTGATTGACGATCACACCCTGGAAGTGGAGGTGAAGAAGGAGCAGGGACTCAACGGCGTGTTCGGCCAGCTCAACGAGCAGGGCATCCGGGTACTGAGCATGCGCAACAAAGCCAACCGGCTGGAAGAATTGTTCGTGGCACTGGTCGAACAGGGGAGGAAAGCATGAACGCCAGGCAATATTACATCGCCTTTCGCAGCATACTGCACAAAGAGATAGTGCGTTTTACCCGCATCTGGGTGCAGACCCTGGTGCCGCCGGCCATCACCATGACCCTGTATTTCGTGATCTTCGGCAGCCTGATCGGCAGCCGTATCGGCGAGATGGGCGGTTATTCCTATATGGCCTTTATCGTGCCGGGCCTGATCATGATGTCGGTGATCACCAATTCCTACTCCAACGTGGCCTCGTCCTTCTTCAGCGCCAAGTTCCAGCGCAACGTGGAGGAGCTCCTGGTGGCGCCGGTACCTACCTATGTGATCATCGCCGGCTACGTGGGCGGTGGCGTGGTGCGTGGGCTGGCGGTGGGGCTGATCGTCAGCCTGGTGTCCCTGCTGTTCGTGACCCTGCCGGTGAGCCATCTGTTCAGCATAGTGGCCATCGTCTTCCTGACCTCGGTGCTGTTTTCCCTGGCCGGACTTATCAATGCCATCTTCGCCCGTACCTTCGACGACATCAGCATCATCCCCACCTTCGTGCTGACGCCGTTGACCTACCTGGGCGGGGTCTTCTACTCCATCGAGCTGTTGCCCGGCTTCTGGCAGGGGTTGTCCCATGCCAACCCGGTGTTGTACATGGTAAACGCCTTCCGCTACGGCTTTCTCGGCATCAGCGATGTGCCCCTGAGCCTGGCCTACGGCATCATCCTTGGCTTTATCGCCCTGTTCTACGGCGCCGCCTGGTTCCTGATCCATACCGGACGGGGATTGCGGCACTGAGTCCAAAAGCAGCCGGTTGGCTGCTTTTTTCTGCAACTTGAACTTGCGGCTTCGTGGCTCACGGTAAAAGGGATCGGGCTCATCCGGCACGCCGTGAATACATCCCTGTAGGCTCAGCCGCGCCATCCCTGGCGCGGATGGCCGGCTGACCCCGTTCCCTTTTCCCGTCAACAGTTCGTGTCAGCCTGTTGGCCAGCGACAGACAGCTCCGGTATTCCAAAGGGCACTATTGTCAGACAACACCAATCTATGAAAGAGGTAACAGGGTTGCCGCCACCGACCGTCACATGCCAGGGATGGCGGCCCTGTTGCCTTTTCGCCGGGCCGCAACAGGCCGTCTCGCAAGACCTTAAGGATGGTGAGGGCCTTGATGAAGTCGCATCCTTCGCCCGATATCATTCCGTTTACCAATACCACTGAAGAGAAAAAGGCAGCCAAGCGGCTGCCTTTTTTCTCGAGCTGACGCGGAAAATACGCGTTCAGGCCAGCTGCAGGGGGATGTCCTTGCTGGTGCGCACTATGTTGTTCTGGGCGTCCAGGTACACCAGGCTGGGCTTGTAGCCGGCGATTTGCTGCTCGGTCATGGGCGCATAGGCGCAGATGATGATGCGATCGCCCACCGCGGCCTTGCGGGCGGCGGCGCCGTTCAGGGAAATCATCTTCGAACCCCGCTCGCCGGCGATGGCGTAGGTGTGGAAGCGCTCGCCGTTCTCGATGTTGTAGATGTCGATCTGTTCGTACTCGCGGATATTGACCGCGTCCAGCAGATCCTGATCGATGGCGCAGGAGCCTTCGTAGTTGAGCTCGGCGTGGGTGACCCGGGCCTGGTGCAGCTTGCCCCTGAGCATGATGCGTTGCATATCCATGTTTAGCTTGTCTCCGTAGTTACCGCCTTCAAGGCGTTGACGGCAGGATGGGGGCCTTCTAAGCCGACCGTTGGCGCCAGGGATGGCGCCGTCGAGCCCCCAGGGATAGGTTCACGGCGAGTCGGCGTGAACCTATCCGGCCATGCTGCCGATATCTGCGATAGTGTCAGTGCAACTGCACTACCTGGTTATCTATCAGTCTGGCCTTGCCCAGGAAGGCGGCCATTAAAATCACCGCCGCCCGGCTTTGCTCGCCGAGCGGTGCCAGGGTATCGGCATCGACGATATCGATGCCGTCGGTGCGAAAGCCCGCGCCGTCCAGCCGGGCGGCACCTTCTTTCACCAGCCGATCGAGATCCCGCTCGCCCGCGGCCAGGCGTTCGGCCAGCCGGTGCATGGTGGCGGCCAGCTCGGGAGCCCGGCTCCGCTCGGCGTCGGTCAGGTAACCGTTGCGGGAACTCAGGGCCAGGCCGTCTTCGGCACGCACCGTGGGCACGCCCAGGATCTCCACCGGCAGGTTCAGATCGGCGGTCATTTTACGGATCAGCGCCAGTTGCTGGTAGTCTTTTTCGCCGAAACAGGCCAGATCCGGCTGCACCAGATTGAACAGCTTGCACACCACTGTGCTGACCCCGTCGAAATGGCCCGGGCGCAGGGCCCCTTCCAGCACCTCGGCAATGCCGGGCACCGTCACGGTTGTCTGCGGCTGTTGGCCGGCCGGGTACATCAGCTCGGGAGTGGGGGTAAAGACCAGATCCGCCTGGTGGTCGAGGCGTTCGCAGTCCTGCTCCAGGGTGCGCGGGTAGGCGGCCAGATCGGCGGCCCGGTCGAACTGCAGCGGGTTGACGAAAATGCTGACCACCACCTTGTCGGCCCGGCCCCGGGCCTGGCTGACCAGTTCCAGGTGGCCCTGGTGCAGGTTGCCCATGGTGGGCACGAAGCCGATACGCAGGCCCTGGCGGCGCCAGCCGGTGATCACGGTCCTCAGTTCATCGATGGTACTGACCAGTTGCATCTGTTTTCCTCAGTTGAAACTGTGCTCGGGGCCGGGGAAGCGGCCCTCGGCTACTTCGGCTACATAGGTTTCGATGGCGGCCCTGACGTTGCCGCTCTCGGCCAGGAAGTTCTTGGTGAACTTGGGCACATAGCCGGAAGTCAGCCCCAGGGCGTCCTGCATCACCAGCACCTGGCCGTCGGTCTCGGGGCCGGCGCCGATCCCAATCACCGGGATGCTCAGCGCCCGGCTGATGTCGGCGGCAAGTTTGCTGGGGACGCATTCCAGTACCAGCAACTGCATGCCGGCCGCCTCCAGGACCCTGGCGTGGTGCTTGATCTGCTCGGCCTGCCCGGTCTCGCGTCCCTGCAGCTTGAAGCCGCCGAACACGTGCACCGACTGGGGAGTGAGCCCCAGGTGGCCACACACCGGCACGCCCTGGCGGGTCAGCTGGGTGACGGTGTCCGCCAGCCAGTCTCCTCCTTCCAGCTTGACCATATGGGCTCCGGCCCGCATCAGGGCGGCGGCACTGATACAGGCCTGCTCCGGAGTGTTGTAGCTCATGAACGGCATATCGGCGACGATAAGGGCATTTTTGCTGCCGTTGGCCACACATCGGGTGTGATAGGCGATGTCGTCCACGCTCACCTTGAGGGTGCTGGCCTCGCCCTGCAGCACCATGCCGAGGGAGTCGCCGATCAGGATGGAATGGACCCCGGCCTGCTCGAACAGGGCGGCGAAGGTGGCGTCGTAGGCGGTAATCATGGCGATTTTCTGCCGGGCCTGTTTCATTGCCAGCAGGCGGGCCGTAGTGATTTTGCTCATGGTGGTTTCCTGTTACTGCGCCGGCAACCGGATCATGCCGTTGGGCGGGCATTCCTGCAGCAGCCGGGTCAGGGGCGTGCCGCAGGGCAACACCAGCTCCGGCGCCAGGTCGGCCAGCGGATAAAGCACGAATTCCCTTTGCTTCATGCCGTAGTGGGGAATGGTCAGCCGCTCGTCTTCGATCTGCTGCTCGCCGTAGAGCAGGATGTCCAGATCCAGGGTGCGGGGGCCCCAGCGCTCATCTTTGCGTTCCCGTCCCTGGGCCAGTTCTATCGCCTGCAGGGCGTCGAGCAACGCATGGGGAGACAGGGCGGTGTCGAATACCGACACGCCGTTGACATAGGCCGGTTGATCCGCCGGTCCCATGGGCCGGCTCCGGTACAGCGGTGAATGGCGCAGGCTGCCGGGAGCGGCCAACGCGTCCAGCGCCTGCCGGGCGGCCCCGAGTTGCGCCAGCGGATCGCCGAGGTTGGCGCCGAGGGCGACAAAGACGCGAGTCACGCCTCTTTTCTCCGGCGCGGACGGCGACGGGGGCGCTTGCGTGGCGATTTGCGCGGGGCGTCCTCGGGCCTATCCTCGGCCTGCTCATGGGGCGCCGCCTGGCTCAAGCGTTTCTGGTCGACCGGGTTGGCAGCCTGGAAATCGGTCCACCATTCGGCCAGTTCCTTGAGCCGCGGATCCAGTTCGGCGCGCAGCAGCAGGAAGTCGTAGCCGGCGCGGAACTTGGGGTGTTCCAGCAGCCGATAGGGGCGCTTGCCGGCACGCTTGGGCAGCCGCTCCTGCAGTTGCCAGATGTCGCGCACCACTGAGCTGAAGCGGCGGGGCACGGCCACCGTCTTCACCTGGCGGCCGATCACCTCGTCGGCCGCCAGCATAAAGGCATCGTAATAACCGAGGCCGCCGTCATTGACGAATTCCTGGGTGCGAATTTCCACCGGTCCCCACAGCAGGGCGGCGTAGAGGAAGGCGGGGGTAACCCGTAGGTCCTGGGCGATGCGTTCGTCGGTGTTGGCCAACGCCAGTTCGATAAAACGACCGTAGCGGTTATTGCCCCGTCCCATGACTTCGGCGGTTTCCGGGAACAGAGGGGCGAACAGACCGTAGTGTTGCATCTGGCGATAGGTTTCCAGGCCCTGGCCGGCGAGGAACAACTTGAGGGTTTCCTCGAACAGTCGGGCCGGAGGGATATCGGACAGCAGGGGCGCCAGGCTCTGAATGGGAGCCTCGGTGCGCGGGCTAATCGCCAGATCCAGCTTGGCGGAAAAGCGCACGGCCCTCAGCATGCGCACCGGATCTTCCCGGTAACGGGTTTCGGGATCGCCAATCAGTTCCAGCCGGCGGGCTTCCAGATCCTTGAGGCCACCGGCAAAGCCGAGCACGCTGAAGTCGGCGATATTGTAGTACAGGGCGTTGACGGTGAAATCGCGCCGTTCGGCATCTTCTTCGATGGTGCCGTAGACGTTGTCGCGCAGCAGCATGCCTTCGGAGGACTGGGCCGAGACATGTTTGTTGGTGTTGACCTGATGATGGTGGCCACGGAAGGTGGCCACTTCGATCACGTCCCGACCGAACAGTACATGGGCCAGGCGAAAGCGGCGTCCTACCAGGCGGCAGTTGCTGAAAAGCTGCTTGACCTGTTCAGGGGTGGCGTTGGTGGCGATATCAAAGTCCTTGGGCTGGCGGCCCAACAGCAAGTCACGCACACCGCCGCCGACCAGGTAGGCTTCAAAGCCGGCCTTGTTCAGGCGATACAGTACCTTAAGGGCGTTTTCACTGATTTGTCGGCGCGAAATTCCATGCTGGTCGCGCGTCAGCACCACGGGTTGCAACGGCAACGCCTCCTGTTGTCGGGTGAGCAGCTTTTTACAAAAGCCGGCAATCTGGGAAAAAATAGGACACCTCGCAAGGCCTTAAGCTAAAAAAATCGGCGCACTATGATAGCGCAGGGCGCTGTAAATGCGAACTATCTGCGCAATTCAGCTCTATATGAGGTCCTTTGGGGACCAGTTCGAGTCGCCAGTGTTGCTGGGCCCAGGCCAGCAGTTCGCCGCAATCGGCCTGTTGCAGCTCCGGCGGTGGCCGCTGGCCGAGAAAATTCAGGGCCTGCCAGAGCCGTTGGCCGGCCTGGCGCACAGCCAGGGCCGGGGCATGGTTCTGCTTGGACAGCTTGTGCCCTGACCGCACCGCCAGCGGCAGGTGCAGCCAGCCGGGCTCGGGGGCACCCAGTAGGCGGTAGAGTGCAATCTGGCGCACCGTGGGCTCGAGCAGATCGGCGCCGCGTACCACTTCGGTGATCCCGGCATCCCAGTCGTCGATCACCACCGCCAGGTTGTAGGCGTAAAGACCGTCGCGTCGGTGCACGATAAAGTCTTCTTCCGCCAGGGGCCTGGGCACCTTCACCGTACCCTGCAGAAGATCCTCGAAGCCGTAGACCGGCCGTTCCAGCCGCAGGCGCACCGCCGCGCCCGCGGCGGGGAGAGCCAGTTCCCGGCAGTGGCCGTTATAAAAGCCGCCGGCGTCGGCAATCATCCTCCGGGTGCAATGGCAGTGATAGGTAAGCCCTCGCCTGACCCAGTCATCCAGCACCGCCTGGTAGCGGGCGTGGCGCCGGCTCTGGTACACCAGGGGGCCATCCCAGTGCAGGCCGAAGGCGTCCAGGGTGCGCAGTATGTCGTCGGCGGCACCGGGTATTTCCCGGGGTGGATCCAGATCCTCGATGCGCACCAGCCACAGTCCCCGGTTGGCTTTGGCCTGCAGGTAGCTGCCGAGGGCGGCAATCAGGGAACCGAAATGAAGGGGACCGCTGGGCGAGGGAGCAAAGCGCCCAATATAGCGGTCGGGCGCGGTGTTGGTCATAGAGGTAAGGCCGGTTTAGTAACCGGCCATCTGTTTTTCCTTGATCTCGGCCAGGGTCTTGCAATCGATGCACAGATCGGCGGTAGGACGGGCTTCGAGCCGGCGGATACCGATTTCGACACCGCAATGCTCGCAATAACCGAAATCGTCATCGTCGATTTTTTGCAGGGTTTTCTCGATCTTCTTGATCAGTTTGCGTTCCCGATCGCGGGCCCGCAGCTCGAGGGCGAATTCTTCTTCCTGGGCGGCCCTGTCCACCGGATCGGGGAAGTTGGCGGCCTCGTCTTTCATGTGGCCGACGGTGCGATCCACTTCTTCGCGCAATTGATTGCGCCAGGCACCCAGAATCTTGCGGAAGTGCGTTTTCTGCGCTTCGTTCATGTATTCTTCGTCGGGCTTCGCCTGGTAGGGCTCAACACCGGCAATAGCCAGAATACCGAGAGATTTTTTGGTTTCGACTGCTGGCATTCCGTATCTCCTAAAAAGCAATATTGCGCCAACCAAATTCAAGAAGCGGCTATCTATAGCAGAAAGCATATTAACAAGGCAATTTTGCGTTGTGATTTCTGCTGCAGTTGCTCCTTAAATACGACCGTGGCCACTTCTTTTATCTTCAACAAAACGACGAAAGAGAGCGGCAACTCTTTGGTGAGCCCTCCATATGGGGACGAGGAATGGCATTTTCAAGAGTGGAGCCGGTACTGCTGCTGCGGTTACCATCGCACTCTATTTATGAACTATAGGTACAATTGTGCAGTTTTCCTCTCCTTTATGTGGTGGGCGCCTGGTCCGTCGCTACAAGCGTTTCCTGGCAGACGTGATCCACCAGGGCCATCTCCTGACCCTGCATTGCCCCAATACGGGCCGGATGACCGGTTGTGCCGGGCCGGACTGGCCGGTGTATTTTTCCACCTCGGACAATCCCGGGCGCAAGTATGCCCACACCTGGGAACTGACGGAGAATCCCGAGGGACAGCTGATTTGTGTCAATACCGCCCGGGCCAATCAGTTGGTGGCCGAAGCGCTGGCCCAGGGGAGGATCCCGGAACTATCCGGTTATTCAAGGATTCGGGCGGAAGTGCGCTACGGTGATGAGGGCAGCCGTATCGATTTCCTGTTGGGAGGCGGAGCGGCAGCGGACTGCTACGTAGAGGTCAAGAGCGTGACCCTGCTGGAGCGGGACGGTCAGGGTTATTTCCCGGATACCGTGAGCGAGCGGGCCCAGAAGCATGTGCGCGAGTTGATTGCCTGTGCCCGCGCCGGGCAGCGGGCGGTGATGTTGTTCTGTGTGTTGCATACCGGGATCGAGCGGGTCAGCCCGGCCCGCCATCTGGATCCGGCCTATGGCCGGCTGATCGACGAGGCGCTGGCGGCGGGAGTGGAATGTCTGGCCTGGCGGGCCAGGATCGGTACCGAAGGCATGCAGCTGATCCGGGCGTTGCCCTTTATTCCCTGAGCGGCCAGGCCTGCAGGCGGTCGTAGACCGGGCCCTGTCCGGTCGGGGTGGCGCGATACAGGCACAACTGTTCGGGTCTGAAGCCTATCGGTTCGATGTCCGGCAGGGTTTCGCCGCTACAGTGGCGGTACAGGGTAATATGAGGCCGGAATGCCTTGTGGGGCGGTCCTATGCCGAGGCTGGCACAGTACTGGGCCATCGCCTCGGCCAACTGCGCCAGCGCCTCGGGCACCCGGGTCGGACCTATCCAGACCACGCCGGCCCGGGAAAAACAGCCCAGACGGTCCAGGCTCAGGTTGAAAGCGGGCAAGGGGTGCTTGCCGAGCCGTCTTGTCAGTGCCTGCTGTCGCGTGGTCTCGGTATGGCCGAGAAAACGCAGGGTAAGGTGGAACTGATGGGCAGGGATCCTCCGCCCGGGCAGCCTCAGCCGGTCTTGCAGGCCGCTCAGGGCGGGAGCCAGCGCGTCGGCGGGAAAGGCCAGAAACAGCCGGTTGTCGGGCTCGTTCATCGGCATAGTCCTTTGCAGAGGCTTTTGGCACAATATAACGGTTTTCAGCCAGTCAGGTAACAGCGTGAATCAACTTCCAATCGTCGAGGCCCTGCCACAGCTGCAACTGGCGCTGGCGGCGTCCCGTATCATTATCGAAGCGCCGCCCGGCGCCGGTAAATCCACCTGGCTGCCGCTCTGGCTGCTGGAGCAGGCGGAGATCCGGGGTCGTATCATCATGCTGGAGCCACGCCGGCTCGCGACCCGTACCATCGCCCAGTATCTGGCGCAGCAGTTGGGGGAGACCCCGGGCGGGCGGGTGGGCTACCGGATGCGCGGTGAAAGCCGGAGCGGCAAGCATACCCGGCTGGAGGTGGTGACAGAGGGGGTATTGACCCGGATGCTGCAGGCGGACCCCGAGCTTGAAGGGGTGGGGTTGCTGATCTTCGACGAGTTCCACGAGCGCAGCCTGCAGGCCGACCTGGCCCTGGCCTTCGCGCTGGAATGCCAAGCCCTGCGGGAGGATCTGAAAATTCTGGTCATGTCCGCCACCCTGGAGGGGCTGGCGCTGGAGCGGCTGCTGCCCGATGCGGTGGCGGTCCGCAGCGCCGGCCGCAGTTTCCCGGTCGCGCTCGAGTACCAGCCCCGCAGCCAGCACAGCCGGCTGGAAGAAGCGATGGGGCGGGCGACACTGGCGGCCCTCAGCCAGCATGAGGGCAGCGTGTTGGCCTTTCTGCCCGGTGAGCGGGAAATCCGCGCTACCCGGGATTGGCTCGTCGACAAGGTGGCCGATGGGGTCGAGCTCAGGCCCCTCTATGGCCGGCTGACCCTGGCCGAGCAGCAGGCGGCGATTGCGCCGGCGGTGGCGGGTCGGCGCAAGGTAGTGCTGGCCACCAATGTGGCGGAAACGTCCCTCACCATAGACGGCATCAGCATAGTGGTGGACTCGGGCCTGGAACGCCAGGCCCAGTTCGATCCCGAGGCCGGCATCACCCGGCTGCTGAGCCGGCAGATAGGCCAGGCGTCCGCCACCCAGCGGGCCGGGCGGGCTGGACGGCTGGGGCCCGGCGTCTGCCTGCGGCTATGGGCCCGGGAGCAACAGGAGCGGCTGGCGGCCCGGCGGCCGGCGGAAATAGAACAGAGCTGCCTGGCCGGTTTTGTGCTGGAATGCGCCGCCTGGGGGGCCGATCCCGAAGGTTTGCCTCTGCTGACGCCGCCTCCGGCCCCGCTACTGGCGGCGGCCCGACGACAGTTGGCGGAGCTGGGGTTGCTACACGGCTCCCAGTTGAGCCCGCTCGGGCGGCGGGTCTGGCAGTTGGGGGCCGAGCCCTGGCTGGGCCAGTTGCTGCTCACCGCCCTCGACTGGCAACGGCAGGGGAGGGCGGGCGCCCTGGCCGACGCCGTCTACCTGGTGGCCCTGCTGGAAGAAGGTCGGCTGGAGGACGGTCCCCTGTCGGGGCAGATACTGGCCCGACAGGGGCGGCTGAAACCGGTGGCCGAACGCTGGTTCGGGCGGCTGGAACAGCCCTCCGCCGCGCCGGGTGGTCATTACCTGGGGCCCCTGCTGGCCAATGCCCGGCCGGAATGGGTAGGGTTGCTGCGCCAGCAGGGCCGCTACGCCCTGGCCGGCGGCCTGAGTGCCGACCTGCCGCAGGGCAGCCCCCTGCTCGGCAAGGCCATGCTGGCGGTGGCGGCCCTGGGGCGCGGCGAGCGGGGTGTCTTTATCCAGGGGGCCGAGCCGGTCACCCAAGAGCAGTTGCGCCAGTGCGTGCCCGAACGTTTCGAGGAGCGCCAGCAGTTGCAGTGGGATAATGAAGCCAACCGGGTGCGGGCCGAGCGCCAGTGGTGCTTCGGCAAGCTGGTGCTGCAGCGCAGCCCCCTGCACGAGGTCAGTCCCGAGCAGCGCGCCCGCTGCCTGCTGGATGAGCTGGTGCGCCGCGGCTGGACGGCGCTGCCGTTGGACGAGGAAGTCTGCCAGTACTGGCTCAGATTGAAGCTGGCCGGACAGAAGCTGGCCGACTGCGGCTTCCCCTCCTGTGACGAGGCCCAGTGGCTGGCGGAGGCAGAACGGTGGCTGCTGCCTTACCTGACGGGGCTCGGCCGCTGGGAAGAGCTGGGCCGGCTGAACTGGCTCGGCATATTTAAGAGTCGGTTGGACTGGTCACAACAGCAATTGCTGGATACCCTGCTACCCGGCCACCTCGAATTGGCCACCGGCACCCGGGCCGCCATCCGCTACCGGGAAGAAGAGGATCCCGTGTTGCCGGTGCGGCTGCAGGAGATGTTCGGCCAGTCGGATACGCCCGAGCTGGCGCGCGGACGGGTGCCGCTGGTGCTGGAATTGTTGTCGCCGGCGCGGCGCCCGCTGCAGGTCACCCGGGATCTGGCCGCCTTCTGGGCCGGATCCTACCAGGATGTGAAAAAAGAGATGAAGGGGCGTTACCCCAAACACGTGTGGCCCGAGGATCCTGCCAATACGGCACCGACCCGGCACACCAAGAGGCAGATGAAGCACTGATTATGGCAAAACAGACCCGAACCCGTAAATCAACCAAAAAGCCCGTAAAAAAGCGCCGTTCATGGTGGGGCCTGCTGTTCAAGCTCGGCCTGGCGCTTGCCGTGCTGCTCGGAATCTTCGGTATTTATCTGGACAGCCAGGTGCGGGAGCGCTTCGAGGGCCAGAAGTGGGCGTTGCCCGCGCTGGTCTACAGCCGGCCGCTGGAACTGTTTCCGGGGCAGAAGCTGTCCCACCAGCAGATGCTGCGCGAGCTGCAGCTGCTGAATTACCGCAAGGTGGCCAGCCCCAGCCGGCCCGGCGAGTACGCGGTGACCAATAACCGTATCGAAATCCACCGTCGTCCCTTCAATTTTTCCGACGGCGCCGAAGCGGCCCGCTCCATTCTGCTGACCTTCGACGGCCAGCGGTTGGCGCGGATGCAGAATCCGGCCAACGGTCGGGAGCTGGGTTATGCCCGCATGGATCCTGTGCTGCTCGACCGGCTCAATGTGGAGCAGCGGGAGGACCGGCTGCTGGTGCGGCTGGATCAGGTACCGGAACTGCTGGTCACCGCCCTGCTGACGGTAGAGGACCGGGATTTCTACCGCCACGACGGGGTTTCTCCCCTGGCGATCATGCGTGCCCTGGTGGTCAACCTCAAGGCCGGTCGTACCGTACAGGGTGGCAGCACCCTGACCCAACAGCTGGCCAAGAACTTCTTTCTCACTCAGGATCGCAGCCTGTGGCGCAAGGTGCAGGAAGCCTATATGGCGCTGATCATCGACTTCCGCTATGAGAAGGACGAGATCCTGGAAGCCTACCTGAACGAAGTCTATCTGGGTCAGAATGGATCTCAGGGGGTGTATGGATTCGGACTGGCCAGCTACTTCTATTTTGGCCTGCCCCTGAACGAACTCAACCCGGACCAGATAGCCTTGATGGTGGCCCTGGTTAAGGGGCCGTCCTTCTACGATCCCTGGCGCAATCCGGACCGGGCTCAGGAGCGGCGGGACCTGGTATTGCGCCTGCTGGCCAATGAAGGCCATATCGATCGTGATACCTACGAGCAAGCCAGCAGCAACCCCCTGCAACTGATCGAGCGGGGACGCATGGGCTATGGTCGCACCCCGGCTTTCATGGGCATGCTGCGCCAGGAGTTGCGCGAGCGTTTCGGTGCCGACTTCCTCAGGCAGAACGGGCTCAAGATCTTCAGCAGCCTGGATCCTATCGCCCAGCACAGCGCCGAGCAGGCCGTGGTGGAGCAGCTCAAGCAGCTCAGGGCCAATACCAAGCGCGATGATCTGGAAGCGGCGGTGGTGGTGTCCAACTGGCGCAAGGGCGAGGTCAGCGCTGTGGTCGGCGGCGCCGATCCCAGCTTCGCCGGCTTCAACCGGGCCTTGGCGGCGCGCCGGCCCATCGGCTCCCTGATCAAGCCGCCGGTGTTTGCGGAGGCCCTGGCCAACGGTTATACCCTGGCTAGCCCGCTCAAGGATGAACCCATCAGCCTGCGCAGCGATGCGGGTCAGGTGTGGCGGCCCAACAATTACGACCGCCGGTTCCGCGGCCAGGTGATGCTGTACGATGCCCTGGCCAAGTCCCTGAACGTGCCGACGGTGAACCTGGGTATGGCTATCGGGCTGGATAAGGTGGTCGATGGCCTCAAGCGACTGGGGGTGCAGCAGCCGATCCAGGCCTATCCGTCATTGCTGCTAGGCACCCTGGAACTGACGCCGCTGGAGGTCAACCAGCTGTATCTGAGCCTGGCCAACCAGGGGCTTTACCAGCCACTGACCTCCATTAGAGCCATTCAGGACGAGCATGGAGAGTTACTGTATCAGCACAGCGCCCGAGCGGTGCGGGTGCTGGAGCCGGAAGCCGGTTACCTGGCGCTCTATGCCATGACCAAGGTGGTGGGCGGCGGCACCGGTGCCCACCTGGCGGCCCGTTTCCCCAACCGGGTGATGGCGGGCAAGACCGGCACCACCAATGATCTGCGGGATACCTGGTATGCGGGTCTGGATAACGAAGAACTGGTCAGCGTCTGGGTAGGGCGTGACGACAATGGCGTGACCGGCCTGACCGGCGCCAGCGGCGCCCTGCGGGTCTACAGCCGTTACCTGGACGGACGTGGGGTCGACTCCCTGGAACTGACGGCCCCTGCCGGTATCGATCAGGTCAACTTTGCGGTACGTGACGGTCAGCCAGCCGATCCGCGTTGCGAGCAGACCCTGTTGCTGCCGGCCAAGGCCGCCAGCCTGCCGGGGATCCGCGACTGCCGCCCGGCGGCACCGGTGCCGCAGCCCCAACGACCTTCCTCGGGGGAGCCGATCAGCGACTGGCTGCGGGACATTTTCAATTTCGCCCGATAAGCAGGGTGAAAGGCGCCATCTCTGTATATGCTCAATAGTATGGAGATGGAGGATCTGCCCATGTTTTCTTTTCATCACGTTACCCTGAGCGTGCGGGACCTGTCCGTGGCGGAGGGGTTCTATAAAGGGCTGGGATTCGAGCCGGTCTACCGCTGGCAGGATGCGGAAGGCCGACTGCAGATCTGTCACTTGCGGCTGGGGCAGGCTCTGCTGGAGCTTTACTGTTTCCGTCCGGAGGAAGAAGCCGAGCTGTCCGCCATCCCGCCCTGGGCCAACGGCTTTCGATTGGGACTGCGTCACTTTGCCCTACAGGTGGACGATCTGGATCGGGCGTTGAGTGCGTTGCACGGCGCCGGCATGCTGACCGACAAGCCTTCCCCGGTGCAGGGGCAGACCTGCTCCCGCTACGTGTTCATTCTGGATCCGGATGGTAACAGCGTGGAGTTGCTGGAAGGGCCGCTGGTGGAGATCCAGCGGCCGGAGTAGTGCGGCTTAGCCTTTCAGGGCCGCGAAGGCCCGATCGGCGGCGGCCAGGGTATGGGTCAGTTCCCGGTCTCCATGGGCCAGGGACATGAAGCCCGCCTCGAAGGCACTGGGCGCCAGGTAGACGCCTTCTTCCAGCATCAGATGGAAGAAGCGCTTGAACGCCTCCAGATCGCAGCGGGTCACCTGCTCGTAGCGGCTGATCTCCTTCTCCTCGGTAAAGAAGAAGCCGAACATGGCGCCCACCCGGGTGGTGGTGAAGGGGATGCCGTGCCTGTCGGCCGCCGCCTGCAGCCCTTCCACCAGGGTGCGGGTCTTCTGCTCCAGCGCTTCGTACACACCCGGCTGGCTGATGGCATCGAGGGTGGCCAGGCCGGCGGCCATGGCCACCGGGTTGCCGGACAGGGTGCCGGCCTGGTAGACGGGGCCGGTGGGCGCCAGGTGTTCCATCACGTCACGGCGCCCCCCAAAGGCACCGACCGGCATGCCGCCACCGATGATCTTGCCGAGGGTGGTGAGGTCCGGTTTGACCCCGTAGCGCTGCTGGGCTCCGCCCAGGGCGGCGCGGAACCCGCACATTACCTCGTCGAAAATCAGCAGGGCACCGTACTGGTCGCAGAGGGCGCGAAGGCCTTCGAGGAAACCGGGGACGGGGGGGATACAGTTCATATTGCCGGCCACCGGCTCGACGATGATACAGGCGATGTCTGCAGGAGCCGCTGCGAAGGCGGCCTTGACCGACTCCAGGTCGTTGAAGGTGCAGGTCAGGGTGTGTTTGGCGAAGTCGGCCGGCACTCCCGGGGAATTAGGCTGGCCCAGGGTGAGGGCGCCGGAGCCGGCCTTGACCAGCAGGCAGTCGGCGTGGCCGTGGTAGCAGCCTTCGAACTTGAGGATCTTGTCCCGGCCGGTAAAGCCCCGGGCCAGACGGATGGCGCTCATGGTGGCCTCGGTACCGGAGTTGACCATACGCACCTGTTCCATAGAGGGCACCAGCTTGTTCACTCTTTCCGCCATGGTCACCTCGACGCCGGTGGGGGCGCCGTAGCTCAGGCCGCGGGAAACGGCTTCGATGACCGCATCGCGCACCACAGGGGCATTGTGGCCGAGGATCATGGGGCCCCAGGAGCCGATATAATCAACGTAGGATTGGCCATCCACATCGAAAATATAGGCGCCGTCGGCCCGCTCGATAAAGCGTGGAGTGCCGCCCACGCCGTTGAAAGCGCGTACCGGGGAGTTGACGCCACCCGGGATCACCCGGCGGGCTTGGGCAAACAAATCGTCGGACTTGGACATGTCGGTATCCTTTGAATAGGTCAGAGGTGGCGCGTGCGGCCAGGGTGGCCAGACTATAGCAAAAAGCGAGCAGGCCGAGAATGGTGGCGGTTTGTCGCTGGTGCCATGACCGGGGCTTTGGCACAATCCGCCGCTGTGTTTATTGGGAGCCGTCTATGAACAAGCCGCTTGACCCTCGTATCCTGATCGCGTCTCTGGCGTTAAACCTGCTGCTTGCCGGCGTTACCGTGTATTTTGGGCTGCGCTATCAGGAGCAAAGTCGGCAAATCGAATCTGGCTTGCAGCAGGCGGAGCGGCATCGGCAGGAAATGCTGGGCCTGAGGGTGGACATGCAGGCTCTGCTGAGTGCCGAGAGCAGCCAGTTGGCGCAGTTGGAGCTGCAGTCCCGGCAACTGGCCGAACAGGCCCAGCAACTGGCCCTGTATCGGCAGGTATTGGCTCCGGACGAAGGTCCCGGACTGTTGCTGGCCCAGGAGGACATAGCGGCACTGGGAGAGCCGGGGCTGTTCAGTTACCGGCTGGTGCTGCTGCAACCGGGCAGTGCCGGAAACCGGGTCATGGGACAGGCCCGGCTGCAGGTGCGGGCGGTGCAGGACGGGCGTGCCGTGACCCTGGATGACGATGCCCTGGGGGTGGCGCCGGTGACCCTGGATTTCCGCCATTTCCAGGTGCTCTCCGGTCAATTGCGACTGCCTTCCGAAACCCGGGCGCAGACCCTGGAAGTGCGCTTGGAACTGGGTGACAACCGTCGGCGCACCCTGAGTCTGAACTGGCCGATACCGGACAATACTTGAACTGTTTACTCGGGTATTAGATAATTTTGAGCGACAACCAACCCCAAGAGGTAGTGATGAGCGATGCAATCCCCTTGCCGATCCAGATGAGTGATTCGGCAGCCAACAAGATTAAAGCCCTGATTTGCGAAGAGGAAAATCCCGAGCTCAGGCTCAGGGTCTATATCACCGGCGGTGGTTGTTCCGGCTTTCAATACGGTTTTACCTTCGATGAAAAAACCAACGACGGTGATACCGTGATCGAGAAAAACGGGGTCATCATGGTGGTCGATGCCATGAGTCTGCAATATCTGATGGGCGGTACCGTCGATTATGTCGAAGGCCTGGAGGGTTCCCGCTTCCTGGTCACCAACCCCAACGCTACCAGTACCTGTGGTTGCGGCTCATCCTTCAGTGTTTGAGGCGACATATGTCCCTGTTCGACTGGCTCAAGGGAGCCGAACACCATGATGCACCGGCCCCGGTGGTGGATAGCGTTATCAAGCTGGCGCTTTACCAAAAGGCCTGGTGTCCCTACTGTCAGCGGGTAAAGGCGGCGATCGATGAATTGAGTCTCGACATCGTCGAATATGACACCAACGAGCCGCAGCATCTGCAGGCGCTGCTGGCGGGCGGCGGCCAGCGCATGGTGCCCTGCCTGCGCATCGAGTTCGAGCCGGGGCGGTATTACTGGCTGTACGAGTCCATGGATATCATCGCCTACCTGCGTCGTCATTTTGGAGTAGGGCAGTGAGCGCCTTCCGGCTGCATCCGCAATTGGCGGCGGATTGCCAGGTGCTGGGGGAACTGCCTTTGAGTCTGGTGTTGCTGGCCAACGATGGCCGCTACCCCTGGTTGATCCTGGTGCCCCAGCGGGCCGATATCCGGGAAATCCACTGGCTGAGTGAGGACGACCAGCTGCAACTGCTGCGGGAGTCCTGTGCACTGGGACGCTTGATGGAGACCGAACTTTCGGCCGATAAAATGAATGTCGCCGCCCTCGGCAATATGGTGCCCCAGTTGCATCTGCATCATGTGGCCCGCTTTACCTCGGATGTGGCCTGGCCCGCGCCTGTCTGGGGCAGGTTTCCGGCTCAGCCTTATACCGACCCTGATGCCGAAGCCGGACTCTGGCGCCGGCGGCTAAGCCAGTTGGAAGGCTTTCGCGTCCGTTAAGGGGCACCAAAGCCGCCTTAGTTCTTCGCCAGCATCACTTCGCTGACCTTGCTCAGCTGTGCCAGCAGCTTGTCAGCCCTGGGCCTGAACGTGGCCAGTTCGCCGCGGGACAGTATCGCCGCCTGGGGCAGATCCACCGTCTTGGGATCCTGGTGCACCCCGTTGACCAGGAATTCATAGTGCAGATGAGGGCCGGTTACCCGGCCGGTGGCGCCTACGGTTCCGATTTGTTGCTCCTGCTTTACCTTCTCTCCTTTTTTCACCATGCGTTGGTGCAGGTGCAGATACTTGGTGAGGTAGGTACCGTCGTGACGGATCACCACATAGTTGCCGTTGAACTGGCTGTAGCCGGACTCCACCACCACGCCGTTGCCGGCGGCCACCACGGGAGTACCGGTACGAGCCGCGTAGTCGATGCCCCGGTGGGCCTTGATCTGGCCGGTGACCGGATGCAGGCGGCGTGGGTTGAAGTTGGAACTGATATGGGAGAAATTGACCGGTGCTCGCAGAAAGCTCTTGCGCATGGCGCGGCCTTCGGGGGAATAGTAGTTGCCATCGTCATGGCGGACCGCCCGGTACACTTTGCCTTGATTGACAAACTCGGCAGCCAGGATATGGCCGGTATCCACATGGATGCCGTCTTTATAGCGCTGCTCGTAGAGTACCGTGAAACGGTCGCCGGCACGGATATCCAGCGCAAAATCCACATCCCAGGCAAACATGGCAGCCAGGCTCAGGATCTGTCCCGGGTTCAGGCCGGCACTGATGCCGGCGTTCCAGAAATTGGAGTTGACCGAGGCCTGAGCGTATTGGGTGCGATGTTCGAGCTGGGCACGGATGATGCGGCTATGCAGCTCCGCATCACGCCGTTTGATCTCCAGGGTCCGGGCGGCATCCAGCGGGTAACTGAGGGCGGAAAAATGGCCTTTTTTATCCAGGAAAAAGGTCAGCCGTTCACCGGGATGAATTTTCTTCAATTGCTCGGCATGCTCGCCCAGTTGGCTGATGTCGTGCAACAGGGTCGAGGACAGTCCGTTACGGGCGAAGATGGAGGACAGGGTATCGCCGGGACTGACCTTGACGACCAGCTCCCGGGCATGCAGGTTTTCATCCACAAAAGGCACATCTTCCACTGCCAGTACCAGTGGCTGGCTTCCCGGGAGCAGATCGTCGGGCTGATCGCGGCTGGCCAAGGCCGATTCGGTCGGCGCCATGATCAGTAGCACCATGGCGGCACTCAGGGCACCGATGGCTATCTTGTGGCCACGGGGTAATAGTTTGAATACTTTTATTACGGGCATAGTGGACTCTTCCCTGATTTACGTAAGGATTTTACAGCCTTTCCAATTTCACCGCCATTCCAGTAATATGCCTTCCTTATTTGTTTGGTCGTCTGAATAACCAATAGGGCAACAACTCCGCATGGGTCTGTTCTCTGCGGCTGAAGTGTTTACACGGGGCATCATTGATGCTGTGCGGACCCGCTGCCGCCGCCTTGTACGCAGTTCTAGCCCTGGTTGCCATCGGTTGGGTTATTCAGGTTCACAGCACAGGAGTATAGTCGTCATGTCCCAGCTGGAAACGGCATTGGCTGAAATCAAGCGTGGTGCCGAAGAGATACTGGTTGAAGAAGAGCTGGTCGCAAAGTTGAAGGAAGGTCGTCCGTTACGGGTGAAACTGGGGATGGATCCTACCGCGCCCGATATTCACCTGGGGCATACGGTCATTCTCAACAAGCTGCGCCAGTTTCAGGATCTGGGCCATGAAGTCTTGCTGCTTATCGGTGATTTTACCGCTCAGGTCGGCGATCCCAGCGGCAAGAACAGTACCCGACCGCCGCTGACCCCGGAGCAGGTGGCGGACAACGCCAAGACCTACGCCGAGCAGGCCTTCAAGGTACTGGATCCGGCCAGAACCCAGATTGTCTACAATTCCAGCTGGCTGGGCGAGTTGGGGGCCACCGGCATGATCAAGCTGGCCTCGAAGCTGACGGTGGCCCGCATGCTGGAACGGGACGACTTCAAGAAGCGTTACAGCTCCGGCCAGTCCATCGCCATCCACGAATTCATGTATCCGCTGCTGCAGGGCTACGACTCGGTGGCGCTCAGGGCCGATGTCGAGCTGGGTGGCACCGATCAGAAATTCAACCTGCTGATGGGTCGAGAACTGCAGAAGGATGCGGGCCAGTCTCCGCAGGTAGTACTGACCATGCCGCTGCTGGAAGGCCTGGACGGTGTCAAAAAAATGTCCAAATCGGCCGGTAACTACATCGGGGTGGACGAAGCCCCTGAGCAGATGTTCGGCAAAATCATGTCGCTGTCCGACGAACTGATGTGGCGTTACTTCGAACTGCTGTCCCGCCGCAACCTGGAGGAACTGGCCGTCCTGAAACAACAGGTGGCCGAGGGCGCCAACCCGCGCGATATCAAGATACTGCTGGCCAAGGAAATCATCACCCGCTATCACAGCGAGGCGGCGGCCGAGCAGGCGTACCAGGACTTTGTGCTGCGCTTCCAGAAGAACGCCATTCCCGAGGATTTGCCGGAAGTGGTCCTGCAGGCGGGGGGCGAGGGCATCGCCATCGCCAACCTGCTGAAAGACGCCGGCCTGGTGGACTCGACCTCCGAAGCGCTGCGCATGATCAGGCAGGGTGCGGTCAAGGTGAACGGCGACAAGCTGGGCGACGGCAAGCTGGTGGTGCAGCCCGGTCAGGCCGTATACCAAGTCGGCAAGCGCAAGTTCGCCCGGGTGACCGTGGCCTGAGCTCGGCGCGGCATTTGAGGCTCGTTCGTTGAGCGTAACAGGAGCAGGCCATCGGCCTGCTCCTGTTGTTTCCTTATCTTTCCCGCTTCCTGTACCTTATCTGCCGAGGGAAAAGGCCGGCAGTGACAGGTGCCAGCGGATGGCGGCCACCCGTAGGGCGAAGGTACCCAGCATGCCGGCCAGGGTGGCCAGTAGCGGAGTCACGCCAAGGGCCAGGGTGCCGGTATAGAGGATGCCCCCCAGGATGCAGGCGGTGGCATAGATTTCCCGCTGCAGCACCATGGGTACTTCCCGGGCCAGCACGTCGCGGATCATGCCGCCGGCCACCCCGGTGATCACACCCATCACCACCGCCACCATGCCGGAGGTGCCGTGGGCCAGTGCCTTTTCGGTACCGATCACGGTAAAGAGCGCCAGGCCGAAGGCATCGGCCAGGGGCAGGATATACCAGGGCAGCCGGCGCGGCAGCCGGGCGATATACTGGCCCAGCAGGGCCGTGGCCAGTATGACCCACAGGTAGATCGAATCCGCCACCCAGAAGACCTGCTCGGCACCGATGATAAGATCGCGAATGGTGCCGCCACCGATGGCGGTCACCGCCGCCAGCACTATTACGCCAAAGCCGTCCATGCGCAGCCGACCCGCCACCAGCACGCCGGAAAAGGCGAACACGGCGGTGCCGAACAAATCACTCCAGTAGAATACCGCATCGACCAGGGGCTGCATTTATTTCTACCTCAAATAAAAGGGGCGCCATTGTATAGAGGCGCCCCGTCGAACACAATCACCCTCATTCTGCCCGGGCCCGCTCCAGTTGCCGGCACAGCTGGCGGATCCCCTCGGGGGTGCGTGGGGTGAAGCGGTGCAGCAGATCTGCGTCCACCGTCAGCAGCCGAGCCCTTTGCACCGCTTGCAGCGAGGGCCACTGACGCCAGCGGGCCAGCTCTTCATCGTTCGAAGCGAGTATCACCTCGGGATCCTTGGCCAGCACCAGCTCGGCATTCAGTTGCGGGTAGGGTGCCGGGCTGGCGGCCATGATGTTGACGCCACCACAGAGGCGGATGGCTTGCCCCATCCAGGTCCCTTCGTTAGCCGACATCAGCGGCGTCGATCCGAGTTGGTAGAACACCGCTACCGGGCGGGCGGTCCGGTAGCGGTGCTCCAGTTCGGACAACTGCCGTCGGTAATGCTCGGCCACCTGCCGCGCCTGTTGCGTATGCCCGCTCAACTCACCCAGGTATTCCAGCTCGTCGGCCAGATCCAGCAGCCGTTGTGGCTCGGAATAGGCGACGGGGATCCCCAACTGGGCCAATGGCTGCACCTGCAGCTGCTGGGCACTGCGCCAGGCCACGATCAGATCCGGCTGCAGCGCCAGTACCTGCTCCAGGTTGAGGGAACGGTAGTTGGCGACCCTGGGCAGCGGGGCTACCGCCGCCGGATAATCACTGGCCTCGTCGACGGCGATGACCTGCGGGCCTGCGCCGATGGCGAACAGCATCTCGGTAATATGGGGCGTCAGACTGATGATGCGCCGGGCCGGCTCTGAGCGGGGGTCGTCAGAATGAGCCTCATCGGCACCGGCAGTGTCGAGCAGGGTCAGCATCAACAGCAGTAATGACGAGCACCTAATCATGAAGCATCGGCACCAGTACGACCATCCAGGCCAGGGACATCCAGAACAGCAGGGCGATCACCAGGCGCCACAACAGGGCTCGGGTGCTGGCCTCGTTCAGATAATTCTTGCTGCCGAGCTTGGGATAGTAATCGGTGGCATCGGTGTAGCGACGAGGTCCTCCCAGGCTTGCATCCACCCCGGCGGCGGCCACCGCCAGCAGCCGGCCTGCGGCCGGATAGCCCCAGAGCCGGCCCTGGGGCCAGGCCTGGATGGCCCGCAGTGATCCCGGGTAGATCAGCAAGGTTAGCGTCAGCAACTGGAACGGCAGCCAGGCCATAACCCGGTACGAAAGCGAGGGGAGCAGGCCGAAGGCGCGCCACTGGCTCAGTTTCACCGGCCAGGCCTGGGTACAGCTCCGTAGCAGGGCGAACAGCAGGGCGGCATAGATGCCGCCGGCCAGGTACCAGCACAGCAGGGCAAAATCCCCGGCCAGGCGCAGCAGGGCTACTTCCGCCACCGTCTTGTGCAGGCCGAGCGGAGACAGGGGATCCGTCTGCCGCAGGCAGAGTGATGCCAGGCTCAACCGTGCCAATGGCCGTTGCTCCGCCACCTGGCTCAGGCATTGGGGCAGCATCCGGCCAAGTCGTCCCATGTCCAGGCAACACCATAGCAGCAGGGGTTCCAGCAGCGACGGCCAGGGAGCCAAAACGGCCAGCGCCCAATAGGTCGACAGCAAGGGTAACAGCAGGCAAAGCAGGAAGGCACCACCTGCCGCTTGCAGATAACGGGCAGAGTAGTGTTCACCATTGAGCCGGGCTCCGAGCAATGCCAGCCCCTTGCCAAGGGCTGGCTGAAGCTGTTTTGCCGGCAACAACAGATTCAGTATGACCGCCAGGCTCAGCAGGGTGAGCGGATGGGTCAGCAGGGGGAATTCGGACACAGTGTTCAGCCTGGCATCCGTTCCACCATGGTCAGTACCATGGCCGAAGAGTGGCGGGCCGCCACCTCCAGAAAGGCCTCGAAGGACTCGGCCTGCTCCTTGCCGGCGATATCAGAGAGGGCGCGGACCACCACGAAGGGGACCCTGAACTGATGACAGACCTGGGCGATGGCTCCGGCTTCCATTTCGCAGGCCTTCATCGCCGGGAAGTCGGCCATGGCCTTTTGCAACTGTTCCGGACGGTGCATAAACTGATCGCCGGTGCAGATCAGGCCCACCGTCGAGGCGATGCCGCTCTGCTCTGTCAGGCAGGCTCTGGCCAGCTCGATCAGCTCGGCATCGGCGGTAAAGGCCGCCGGCTGTTGCGCCATCTGGCCGATCTCATAGCCGAAGGCGGTCACGTCCACATCGTGGAAGCGGACTTCGCTGGAGACCACCACATCACCCACCCGCAGTGCCGGATCGAAACCGCCGGCGGAGCCGGTATTGATCACGCAACTGGGCGCGAAGCGCTCGAGCAGCAGGGTGGTGGCGATGCTGGCGGCGACCTTGCCGATGCCGGAGCGGGTGATCACCACCTCCTGGCCGGCCAGGGTGCCCTGGTAAAACTCACAGCCGGCCACGGCCGTGGTCTTGGCCTGTTCCAGCCGGGATCTGAGTTCGGCTACTTCCTGCTCCATGGCACCGATAATGCCGATAGTCATAAGGGATTCTCCCGCAACGAAAAGGATGGACGGGAGTGTATCACTATCCGACTGAAAGGCCGATCTGCGATCTGTGCGGGCAGCGGTGTAAGAGACTGTTTGGAGTCTGTTGTACTCGGCCAAAGCGGACGACTCCGCCGACTCGCCGTAAACCCATCCCTGGGGGCTCCCCAAAGCTCGGTATCGCTTGCTGATACGACTATCAGACCACGGCGGGGCTGGAGAGTGGCAGCAGGGATGTGCTTGCAGCGTGTCGGTGGAGGTGGTCCTGTTGACGCTTCGCTGAGTCGTTACAGACAAGCTTTGTGCTTCTGGGAGGAGACAACAGAAACAACAAGGCCGCTCGATGAGCGGCCTTGGAGCACGGAGCTTACGGGGATCAGAGCCCGATATAGTCCATGATGCCTTCGGCGGCCTTGCGGCCTTCGGCGATGGCGGTCACCACCAGATCCGAGCCGCGTACGGCGTCACCGCCGGCAAAGATCTTCGGATGGCTGGTCTGGAAAGCGAAGTCGCTTTGCTCGGGGGCCAGGATGCGGCCACTGCGGTCGATGTCGATACCATACTCTTTCAGCCAGGGCTGATCGTGAGGCTGGAAGCCGAACGCCATGATCACCGCATCGGCGGCCAGCACCTGCTCGGAGCCGGGCACCGGCTCGGGGCGACGACGGCCGTTGGCATCGGGCTCACCCAGTTGGGTGGTGATTACTTCCACCCCGGTGACTCGACCGCTGTCGTTCACCTGGATGCCGGTGGGCTGCAGGTTGAACATGAAGTTCACCCCTTCTTCCCGGGCATTTTGCACTTCGCGGCGGGAACCGGGCATGTTGGCCTCATCCCGGCGGTAGGCGCAGACCACGTGCCCGGCGCCCTGACGGATGGAGGTGCGTACGCAGTCCATGGCGGTGTCGCCACCGCCCAGCACCACGACTCGCTTGCCGCTCATGTCGATATAGTCGTCCGCCTCTTTCTCGAAGCCCAGCACCCGGTTGGCGTTGGAAATCAGGAAGGGCAGGGCGTCATAGACGCCGCTGGCATCCTCGTTGGCCAGGCCGGCTCGCATGTACTTGTAGGTGCCCACAGCCAGGAAAACGGCGTCGTAGTCGTCGAGCAGGGTCTGGAAGCCGATGTCCTTACCGACTTCGGTTTCCAGGCGGAATTCCACTCCCATCTCGGTAAAGATTTCCCGGCGCCGGCTCATCACCGACTTCTCCAGTTTGAAGGAGGGGATACCGAAGGTCAGCAGGCCACCGATTTCCGGGTAGCGGTCGAACACCACCGGCGTGACGCCGTTGCGCACCAGGATGTCGGCGCAGGCCAGGCCGGCGGGGCCGGCACCGATGATGGCAACCTTGCGGTCGGTCTTGACCACCTTGGACATGTCCGGACGCCAGCCCATCTCGAACGCCTTGTCGGTAATGTATTTTTCGATATTACCTATGGTCACGGCACCGAACTGGTCGTTGAGGGTACAGGAGCCTTCGCACAGCCGATCCTGGGGGCACACCCGGCCGCACACCTCGGGCAGGCTGTTGGTCTGGTGACACAGATCCGCCGCCTCGAAGATGCGTCCCTCGTTGGCCAGTTTCAGCCAGTTGGGGATGTAGTTGTGTACCGGACACTTCCACTCGCAGTAGGGGTTGCCGCAGTCCAGGCAACGATCGGCCTGCATCTGGGCCTGGCTGTCGGAAAAGGGTTCGTAGATCTCCACGAACTCGATTTTACGGGTGCCGATCGCCTTCTTGGGCGGATCGACACGTTGCACGTCAATAAACTGAAATACGTTCTGGCTCATCACAATCTTCCTTTACTGCGCATGGACCCGCAGCTCTGCGGTGGAGCGGCTCTGGTGGCCCAAAAGGGATTTCACATCGCTGGATTTCGGTTTGACCAGCTTGAACTTGGGCAGGAACTGGTTGAAGTCGGCCAGTATTTCCTGCGCCCGGTCACTACCGGTTTCCTGCAGATGCTGTGTGATGATGCCGCGCAGGTGCTCCTGATGGATCACCAACTCGTCCAGTTCCAGCAACTCGACCAGCTCATGGTTGGTCTTGAGACGGAAGTCGTCGTCCTCATCCAGCACATAGGCAAAGCCTCCGGTCATACCGGCGGCGAAGTTGACGCCGGTACGGCCCAGTACGGTAACGATGCCGCTGGTCATGTATTCACAACCGTTGTCGCCCACGCCTTCCACCACGGCGATGGCACCGGAGTTACGCACGGCGAAACGCTCGCCGGCACGACCTGCCACGTAGAGGTGGCCGCCGGTGGCGCCGTACAGACAGGTGTTGCCCACCAGGGTGGCTTGATGGGAAGCGAAAGCCACGCCCACATGGGACTTGATCACCAGCTTGCCCCCGGTCATGCCCTTGCCCACATAGTCGTTGGCATCGCCGGTCAGGATCATTTCCAGTCCGCCGGCGTTCCACACCCCGAAGCTCTGGCCGGCGGTGCCGTCCAGATGAATGCGTACCGGGTCTGCGGCCATGCCCTGGTTGCCGTGACGCTTGGCGATTTCGCCGGACAGGCGGGCACCCACCGAGCGATCGGTGTTGCGGATACTGTAATAGAAGTCGCCGCCGCCGCTGGTTTCCACCGCGTTCAGGGCATCTTCGGTTATCTTCAGGTTGAGCTGACCCTTGTCGAAGCCGGGATTCGACTCCTGGCAGAATACCGCCAGGCCCGGCTTGGGCTGGGGCTTGGCCAGGATGCCGGACAGATCCAGCTTCTGCTGTTTGGCGGTCACGCCGGGCAGGGCCTCCAGCAGATCGGTGCGACCGATAAGATCGGTCAGCTTGGCCACGCCCAGGCCGGCCATCAGCTCGCGGGTTTCCTCTGCGATGAACCTGAAGTAGTGCTCCACCATCTCGGGCAGACCGAGGAAGTGGTCCTTACGCAGTTTTTCATCCTGGGTGGCCACGCCGGTGGCGCAGTTGTTCAGGTGGCAGATACGCAGGTATTTGCAGCCCAGGGCGACCATGGGGCCGGTACCGAAGCCGAAGCTCTCGGCACCCAGGATGGCGGCCTTGATGATGTCCAGGCCGGTCTTGAGACCGCCGTCCACCTGTAGCCGTACCTTGTGGCGCAGGCCGTTGGCTACCAGCGCCTGCTGGGTTTCGGCCAGGCCCAGTTCCCAGGGCGAGCCGGCGTACTTGACCGAGGTCAGCGGGCTGGCACCGGTGCCGCCGTCGTAACCGGAGATGGTGATTAGATCCGCATAGGCCTTGGCTACGCCGGTGGCGATGGTGCCGACTCCGGGCTCGGACACCAGCTTGACCGACACCAGGCAGTTCGGGTTGATCTGCTTGATGTCGAAGATCAACTGGGCCAGATCCTCGATGGAGTAGATATCGTGGTGCGGCGGTGGCGAGATCAGGGTGACGCCCGGTACCGCATAACGCAGCTTGGCGATCTCGGCGGTGACCTTGTGGCCGGGTAACTGGCCGCCCTCGCCGGGTTTGGCGCCCTGGGCCACCTTGATCTGGATGACTTCGGCATTCATCAGGTAATGGGGGGTGACCCCGAAGCGGCCGGAAGCCACCTGCTTGATCTTGGAATTCTTCAGGCTGTTGAAGCGACGCGGGTCTTCACCACCCTCGCCGGAGTTGCTCTGGCCGCCCAGACGGTTCATGGCGATGGCCAGGGACTCGTGGGCTTCCGGACCCAGGGCGCCGATGGACATGGCGGCGCTGTCGAAGCGTGGGAACAGGGCCGAAGCGGGCTCCACCTGGTCCAGGCCTATGCCCTGTTCGGTTGTCTTCAGGGTGAAGAGGTCGCGCAGCATGGCTACCGGACGTTCGTTGACCAGGCGGGCATATTCTTTGTAGTCATCGTAATTGCCGGAGCGAACCGCCTGCTGCAGGCTGTTGACCACGTCCGGATTGTAGCTGTGGTACTCGCCGTCGTGCACATACTTGAGCAGGCCGCCCTGGTTGAGCGGCTTGCGGGCGATCCAGGCCAGACGGCTCAGGTTGAACAGGTCCTGCTGGAAGTCCTCGAAGCTGGCGCCCTGTACCCGGCTGGACACGCCATTGAAGCACAGCTCGACCACGTCCTGATGCAGGCCGATGGCTTCGAACAGCTGGGAGCAGCGGTAGGAGGCCACGGTGCTGATGCCCATCTTGGACATCACCTTGTACAGCCCCTTGTTGATGCTGTTACGGAAGTTGAGCACGGCTTCGCGCAGGGGCATCTTGAGTACGCCGTCTTCGACCATACGGCCCAGGGTTTCGTAGGCCAGGTAGGGGTAGATGGCGGTGGCGCCGAAGCCGAGCAGCACCGCGAACTGGTGCGGATCCCGGGTACTGGCGGTTTCCACTATGATGTTGGAGTCGCAACGCAGGTTGTTCTCGACCAGGGTGCGCTGCACCGCGCCCACCGCCATAGCGGCCGGGATCGGCAGCTTGTCCTTGGCGATGTGACGGTCGGTCAGTACCAGCAGGACGGTGCCGTCCTGTACTGCGGCCCTGGCTTCGGCACAGAGGCGTTCGATGGCGGCTTGCAGACCTTCCGCCGGATCGAAGTTCAGATCCAGGATATGGTGTTTGTGGTGGGTCTGCTCCAGCTCCAGCAATTGGTGGAAGTCGGAATAGAGCAGGATCGGCGACTCGAACTGTACCCGGTGGGCGTGGCCGTGGGTCTCGTTGAACACGTTCTGTTCGCGGCCGATCAGGGTGGCCAGGGACATGACGTGGTTTTCCCGCAATGGATCTATGGGCGGGTTGGTCACCTGGGCAAACATCTGGCGGAAGTAGTCGTAGACCGAACGGGCCCGGCTGGACAGCACCGCCATGGGGGCGTCGTCACCCATGGAGCCGACCGCTTCCTGGCCGTTCTCGCCCATGACCCGGATCACCTGGTCCAGTTCCTCCATGGAGTAGCCGAACAGCTTCTGGTAGGTACGCAGGGAGGTCGAGTCCAGTTCGCACTGGCCGGCCTTGTCGTCGGGCAAATCCTCGAAACGGGTCAGGCGACGCTTGTGTTTGGTCATCCACTCCTTGTAGGGATGGCGGCTCTTGAGATCGTCGTCAATCTCGAAGCTGGTCCAGATTTTGGAGGTATAGGTATCGACCACGAACAGCTCGCCGGGACCGACCCGGCCTTTTTCCAGCACCTCATCCGGGGTGTAGTCCCAGATGCCGATTTCGGAAGCCAGGGTGATGAAACCGTCCTTGGTGCGCACGAAGCGGGCCGGACGCAGGCCATTGCGATCCAGGGCGCAGGCGGCGAAGCGTCCGTCGGACATGACGATGCCGGCAGGGCCGTCCCAGGGTTCCATGTGCATGGAGTTGAAGTCGTAAAAAGCACGCAGGTCCTCGTCCATCGACGGGTTCTTCTGCCAGGCGGGCGGGATCAGCATGCGCATGGCGCGGAACAGGTCCATGCCGCCGGCCAGGAAGAGCTCCAGCATGTTGTCCAGGCTGGAGGAGTCGGAGCCCTGGGTATTGACAAAGGGGGCGGCGTCCTTCAAGTCGGGCAGCAGCGGTGAGGCGAATTTGTAGGCGCGGGCCTGGGCCCACTGGCGGTTACCACCTATGGTGTTGATTTCACCGTTATGGGCCAGGAAGCGGAACGGCTGTGCCAGGGGCCAGCGTGGCTGGGTGTTGGTCGAAAAGCGCTGGTGGAATACACAGATGGCCGATTGCAGCCGGATGTCCGCCAGATCCAGATAGAAACGGGGCAGGTCGGCGGGCATACACAGGCCCTTGTAGGTCATCACCAGGTTGGACAGGCTGACCACATAGAAGAATTCGTCGTTGACCCGCTTTTCGATACGGCGGCGTACTATATAGAGACGACGCTCCAGATCCTTGGCCACCCAGCCGGTGGGGGCGTTGACGAAGACCTGCTCGATACGGGGCAGGGAAGCCTTGGCGATATCGCCCAGTACATTGGTATTGACCGGCACCTCGCGCCAGCCGACCAGGCTCAGGGTTTCCCGTTCCAGCTCTTCGTTGACGATCTGCCGAGTCTGTTCGGCCAGTACCGGATCCGGGTTAAGGAACAGCATGCCGACTGCGTACTTGCGGCCCAGGTTCCATCCTTTATCTTCCGCGACGGCGCGGAAGAAACTATCGGGTTTTTGCATCAACAGGCCGCAACCGTCACCGGTCTTGCCGTCGGCGGCGATACCGCCACGATGTTGCATGCGATCCAACGCCGAAATCGCGAGTCGGACAAGCTTATGGCTGGCTTCGCCTTCTGTGTGGGCGATCAGTCCGAAACCACAGTTATCCTTCTCAAGCGTGGGGTCATAAAGAGACATTGCATTCCTCCATTGCTCAAGCCGTGGGGCCGAGCGACTACTTTTGTCAGCACGACATGCTCTGAAGCGTCCGTTGCCATTGGTGGCTAATTTACCAAACTATAGGGAATTTTTTGTGAGGTCAATTAAAGAAATGAAGCCGTAAGTGGCTGTTTGGAGTGGGGTAAAGTAGGATATTTCAATGAAAAACCAGGATGTTTGGTTATAAATCTCACATATATATTTTATGTCGATACTTTATCTTGGTTGTGGAAGTGTTGCAGGATAATATAAATTTCAATGTTTTTTGTTGTTTTTTTACTACACTTTATCCCCAAGCTTTGAGCTGGCTCGCAATTTTACCGGCCCTCCCGCCGATGGGGTCAGGGGTCAGGGGAAAGAAAACCCTTTGGCATCATATGCTTATAAATTCATTTTTGTTGCATAACTTTTCCATTTTTAACCATTAATCATCCTCGGCGGCAAGCTTGACATAAAGTTACCTGTTGGCCGACAGCGGCCGTATTTCTTTGGACGCAACCGGGTACGGGCCGTCTTATCATCGACATGACAGCCCGCCTGTTAGCCGGTATCCTGCCTTTCTGCCGTTGTTGAAGGGAAATCTTGATGAAACCCATAAAAACCTGGGCCCAATACTACGTTGATTTGATGACCAAGCTGGGCATAGTGCGTTTCAGCATGTTGCTGGCGGCCTGTATCATCTTGTTGGCGATTTTTATCCAGGTAGGGGTGACCCTGTTTCTGCGTGGCTCGGTTGAATCCATCGATCTGGTGCGCTCCATCTTCTTCGGCCTGCTGGTGACGCCCTGGGCGGTGTACTTTCTGTCGGTGGTGGTGGATCAACTGGAAGATTCCCGCCAGCGGCTCAGTCGCCTGGTGCAACGCTTGCAACAGATGCGGGAACGAGATCTTGAGCTCAACAATGAATTGCAGGAAAAAATACAGCTGCTCAACCGCCAGATAGAAGAAACCCACAAGGCGGAAGCGGCCCGCCAGCAGGCCATCGAAGATCTGGAAGCGGAGGTCTACCAGCGGGAGAAGGCGCAGATGGAGTCCCAGGAACGCTCCGCCCTGCTGCGCTCTTTTATCGATACCTCGCCGGATCTGGTGTATTACCGCAACGAACTGGAGGAGTTTTCCGGCTGCAACAGGGCCATGGAAAGCCTGCTTGGCCGGCAGGAGAAGGAACTGATCGGCTTGACCCCCCATGATGTGTATCCGGAAGACGTGGCGGAAAAGGTGGTGGAGACCGACAAGGAAGTGTTCGCCCGCAACGAGAGCCAGACCTATGAGCAATGGCTGCAATACCCGGACGGTCGACGAGCCTGCTTCGAACTGCGCAAGGTGCCGTTTTTTGATCGTAACGGCAAGCGCCTGGGGCTGCTCGGCTTTGGCCGGGATATCACCGAGCGCAAGCGTTACCAGGAAGAGCTGGAAAAGGCCAGCCGCGACAAGACCACCTTTATCTCCACCATCAGCCATGAACTGCGTACCCCGCTCAACGGCATCGTGGGCCTGAGCCGGATCCTGCTGGCTACCGAACTCAGCCCTGAGCAGCGCCAGCATCTCAAGACCATCCATTTCAGCGCCGTCACCCTGGGTAATATCTTCAATGACATCATCGATCTGGACAAGCTGGATCGCAGCCGGCTGGAACTGGCGCCGGAGCCGATGGACTTCCCCGGTTTCCTCGACGATCTGGAGAGCCTGGCCCGGCTGCAGGCGGAGCAGAAAGGGCTCTACCTGCATTTCGATCGGGACGGCGACATGCCGGAGTGGATATTGGCGGACGGCACCCGGTTGCGCCAGGTGCTGTGGAACCTGGTGGGCAACGCGGTCAAGTTCACCGACGACGGCGGCGTCACCATCCGCTGCATGGCCGACGAACTGACGCCGGGGCAGGTGACCCTGCGCTTCGATATCGAAGACACCGGTATCGGCATTCCGGCGGAGCTGCAGCAGAAGATCTTCGCGCTCTATTTCCAGATTGAAGGGAAGAAGCACGCCACCGGGACCGGTATCGGCCTGGCGGTGTCCCAACAGCTGGTGGATGCCATGCACGGCACCATAGAGCTGGACAGCGAGCCGGGGGAAGGCTCCTGTTTCAGCGTCACCATCGTCGTTCCCAGGGCTCAGGCGCCGGTGGACGATCCGGCGCTGTCCCAGTTGCCTTCTCTTTCCGTGTTGCTGGTGGAGGACGTGGAGCTCAATATCACCGTGGCCCGTGCCCTGCTGGAAAAGCTGGGGCACAGGGTTACGGTGGCCCGGGATGGGGCTGAAGCCTTCACCCTGCTGTCCGGGCGCGCCTTTGATCTTGTCTTCCTCGATATCCAGTTGCCGGACATGACCGGCTTCGATATCGCCGTCCGCCTGCGGGAAGAAGCAAAGGCCAAAGGCGGCGCGCTGCCGCCGCTGGTGGCGTTGACGGCCAATGTGATCAGCGACAAGCAGCAATATCTGGCCGGAGGCATGGATGATGCCATCAGCAAGCCATTGTCCTCCAAGGCCATCAAGGGAGTCTTGGCCCGCTTTTTTGCCCATCGGCCCCAGCCGCTGGCACCGGTGCCGCCGGCCCCCGAGCCGGTGGATGATGGCGTGCTGGATCGGATGTTTCTGGACGATTATGTAGAGACGGTCGGCGCCATGGCCCTGCTTTCCAGTGTCGAGCTGCTGGAGCAGATGGCGGACGGTTACCTGGCACGGTTGAATCAGTTTATGGTGCAAAGACAACAGGAAGGCATCGTCGACGAAGCTCACAAGATCAAGGGGGCGGCGGGCTCGGTGGGACTGAAACGGATTCAACTGCTGGCCCAACGAATCCAGAGCCCCGAGCTGCCCGATTGGTGGGAGCAGGTGGAAGCCTGGATCGTCGAATTGAATCGCCGGCTACCTTCCGATCTGGCGACGTTGCGACACTGGCTGGAGAGCAGAGCATGAGCTTTTATCGGGAACTGATACTCGGGGAGCGGTTGGAGCCGGGGGCGGAGCAGGAAACCGCTTTGCAGGCGATAGAGGCGGATCGCAGCCGTATAGTGCAATGTTCGCCGGTGCGCCGGTTACAGCAAAAGACCCAGGTGTTTCCCCTCGACGTCAAGGCCTCGGTGCGCAGCCGGCTGACCCATTCTCTGGAGGTCAAGGAAACCGGTCGGCAGTTGGCCTTGACGGTGTTGCCCGGGGTAGCGCAGGAGGTGGACAAGGAAGCCTTTATCAGCCTGGTGGAGATGGCCTGTCTGCTGCATGACGTGGGTAACCCGCCGTTTGGCCATTTCGGCGAAGTGGTTATCATCGACTGGCTCGGTTCCCGCTTGCCGGCGCTGTTCCGCCAGGCGGTGGGCAAAGGTTCCCGCCAGTGGCCCATGCTGATGGCGGATCTGCGTCAGTTCGAGGGCAACGCCCAGAGTCTGCGGCTGTTGCACAGCCTGCAGGGGCTGAACCTGACCCTGAGCCAGTTGGCCGCCTTGCAGAAGTACGTGCGCGGAGCCTACCAGCGCAGGACCGCGGGGTTGTGGCAGCAAAAGCCGGGACATTTTTTCAGTGAACGTCCTTTGGTGCAGCAGATCCGAGCCCGCTTCCCGAGCACCGCCCGGGGACGTTACCCGCTCACCTACCTGATGGAGGCGGCCGACGATATGGCCTATGGGGTCGCCGATCTGGAAGATGCGGTAGACCGGGGGGTGCTCAGTCTGGCGGAGCTGGAGCAGGCCCTGCTGAGCGAGGGCAACGACTACCTCCGGTCCCGCTGGCGGGAGGCGGAGGTGGCAGAACCCGGCTTTTTCAGCCGCTTCCGCCAGGGCATCAACCAGGATCTGCTGGCCTTGGTCAGCGAACAGTATCTGTTGCATCACCAGGCCATTCTCGACGGTGTGCATGCCTCTCCCTTGCTGGCGGTCGAACAGGCGCCAGCCCAGGCGCTGCAGTGGCTGAAAGACTTCGCCCACCGGCGGGTGTTCAAGCGGCGTGAGGTGGAAGCGCTGGAGCTGTCCGGTTTTGCCGCCCTGAAGGGGGTGCTGGAGGCCTTTGCGCCCTTGCTGGCGCTGCCGATGCAGGAATTCACCAGCCTGGAGCAGCGGCAGGACGCCAATGGCCTGGTACTGCGCAGGCTCTATCACCGCCTGCCGCCCCGTCACCTGGCCGCCTATCGGCGTGATAGCCGGAGTGCCGGCTATTTTGAGAATGAGCAAGAGCGGGAATGGTATTTCCGGGTCCGGCTGTTGCTGGATTTCGTCAGTGGTATGACCGACACTTATGTCCTGGAAGAATATCGTCTGTTGTGCGGTTTTCAGGGCTGATCCGACCATAGGGTAATGACACTGGGGCCTGGGTTGTCGTCACGCGGAGTGGCCGGCGTTGCCCCCGGCTGATGGCGGACTGGGCATGTAATGGGGTTGTCCGAGGAAGCCGGGACATGCGTTATATAACACTGCTGTGTTCGCTGTTATTCAGTGCCTTGCTGCAAGCGTCCGGTCCGGTGATGGTCATGTATCAGGTTGATCTCGGCGATAGCTGGAGTTCGTTGGCGGGGCGCTTTCAACTGAGCGAGCATCGGTTGCGATGGGAGTTTAACCGTGAGCGCTTTATGGCGCCCCTGGCTGCCGGTGACTGGATTTGGGTGCCGGATCGCCCCCCGTTGCCTGCTGAGGTTGCCGGCCGGACGCCGGCGGCAACCTCATCTCCGGAGAGGATGCCGCAGACAGCCACCGCCTCCGTACTACCCCAGTTGGGGCCGCCGGATCCCGATGCGGCTCCTAAAACCGATCAGCTCTTGCTGGCGATTGCGTCCGCCGCCAAGGCCGCCGCGACCGACCAGCTGGATCAGTTTGTCGAGCAGCAGACCGCCAGCTTTACCGACGACACCCTGTTATTCGGTGCTCAGCAACTCAGGACTTTGCCCTGGCTGAATCCCGAGGACTGGGAATGGGATTATCAGCTGCCGCTTTTTAACAAGGATCCTCGCCTGAACAGCCGAATGGCCCTGCCCGTGACCTCGCAGCTACACGGTGAGCTGGGGCTGGACTATCGGGAAGAACGTCTTACCTATCAGTTTGGGGTTCACTTCCGGCAGCGGTTGAGTCGGCATGCAAGCGTTCATGTGGAGCCTGTTTTTGACTATCAGCCGCAGCCGGCGCATCACCGTGGCGGCTTGTTGCTGTTTTTGAGTCATCCGGACTGGATCCTGGGTGCCGGCCAGTACCAGGCAATGTCCGACTGGAAGCCGGGTTTGGGAGGCCTGGAACGGCCCGCCTCGGGACAAATGTGGTTTGGCGAGGGGCGACTCGGTTTTTTGCCCGGGCTCAGCGTATCCAGCCAACAGTACCAGTGGCAGGGACGGCAGCTCAGCCTGTTCGGCAGTGGTGACAAGTACAAGGCGGCGGCCTCCCGCCAATGGTCGATTAACTATGTCCCCTGGCGCATCTTTCGTCTGCAGACTTCCCTGCTGAGCAACAGTAAGGACAAGTTTGAATCCAGGGTGAGGCTGGGTATCGAGCTGCCCCTGCTGGTGTCGCCTGGCCAATGGTGGCAAAGCCCGGATCACCGGCCGCGTTATGATCGTTACCATCCCTTGCAGCACCATAAGGTCATGGTGCTGGAACATCGATAAGCCGCTCTGCGCCGGTTACAGCCGGGTATAGTCGGTGTTGGCTATACTCGCCTTGGTTTCCTTTTGTAGCAGGGTCAGCAGCAGTATGGCGCGGGTGTTGCCGTCGGCTTCCTGGTAAATGGCTTCCAGGCCGGTAAAGGGGCCTTCGCTGATCAGGACCCGATCGCCGCATTTGGGGATATCGCTGAGTTTCTCCCGCAATTCGTCGCTGTCCGAGCGGCACATCAGCTCGTAGACCAGTTCCGAGGGCACTACACAGGGCAGGGTGCCGAAGCGCACCAGATTGCGGATACCGCGTGTGGAACTGATGGTGGTGGAACTGGTGAGTTCCAGATCGACGCGGATAAATATATAGCCGGGAAACAGGGCCTCGGTACGGCTGACTTGCTTCCCCCGGACTATTTTCTGGACCTCCACGAAGGGATAGAAGGCCTCGATGTCCTGGTTATTCAGGTTCTGCAAGGCCCTGTTTTCTTCCCGGGGCCGGCAATGGGCCAGATACCACTTATTCATAGAACACCCTGGCTCGTGGTTTAAACCACCATTATGACAGTAGAAATAAAAAAGGCCACGGCTCGCCGTGACCTTGACCGGATTATGAACGGTGATTACCAGCCCTTGACTACACCGCCTTTAAACAGTTCCAGGGCCGCCTGGTAGACTTCTTCGCTCTGGTAGGCCTGGACGAAGGTCTGTACCCGCTCGTCGCTCTGGTTGTTTTCCCGGGCCACGATCAGGTTGACGTAGGGGGAGTCCTTGTCTTCCACGAACAGGCCGTCACGGGTCGGCAGCAGGTCGATCTGGGAGGCATAGGTGGTGTTGATCACCGCAAAGGCCACATCATCCAGGGAGCGGGGCAATTGGGGGGCTTCCAGCTCGATGATTTGCAGGTTTTTCGGGTTGGCGGTGATGTTGAGGGGGGTGGCTTCCAGGCCGACCGCATCGTCCACCTCGATCAGGCCCTGTTGTTCCAGCAGCAGCAGGCTGCGGCCCAGGTTGGTGGGATCGTTGGGCACGGCTACCTTGGCGCCGTCGGCCAGCTCATCCAGGGACTGGATGGACTTGGAATAGCCGGCGATGGGATAGACGAAGGTATTGGCCACCGGCACCAGCGTATAGCCGCGATCGGCGATTTGCTTGTCCAGATAAGGCTTGTGCTGGAAGGCGTTGATATCCAGGCTGCCGTCGTTCAGGGCCACGTTGGGGGTGACGTAGTCGCTGAAGGATACCAGCTCCACCTCCAGGCCGTATTGTTCCTTGGCGACCTTGACCGCCACTTCCGCCACCTGTTCTTCGGCGCCGGCAATTACGCCCAGGCGCAGGGGCTTGGCGGGGGCTTCGGCGTCTTGGGCCTGCTCACCGCAGCCGGCCAGGGCCAGGGCCGAGGCGAGAACACCGAGGGTGGCGAACGATTTGAAACCTAACTTCATGGGATAACTCCTTGTTTATATAAATCAACGATGATCCACATAAGCCACCAGGCGTTCGCCGGCGCTTTGGATGATTTGTACCAGTACCACCAGCATCACCACGGTGATCAGCATGATCTGGGGATCGAAGCGCTGATAACCGTAACGAATTCCTACATCCCCCAGGCCGCCGCCGCCGATGGCCCCGGCCATGGCCGAATAGTTCACCAGGGTCACCAGGGTGATGATGATACCGTTGAGCATGCCGGGCAGGGCCTCGGGCAACAACACCTTGTAGATGATCTGTATCCGCCGAGCCCCCATGGCCTGGGCTGCTTCTACCAGGCCGGCGGGGATTTCCATCAGCGCCCCTTCCATCAGCCGGGCCACGAAGGGAATGGCCGCCACGGTCAGGGGGACCACCGCCGCCATGGTACCGATGCTGGTGCCGACTACGAACCGGGTAAAGGGGATGATGGCCACCAGCAAGATGATAAAGGGAACCGAACGGCCGATATTGACCACGGTGCCCAGCACCTTGTTGAAGGCCTTGTTCTCCCAGATTTGCCCCGGCTTGCTCACATGCAGGGCGATGCCCAGAGGGATGCCCAGGACACAGGCGATGGCCCCGGAGCCGAAGGTCATGATCAGGGTTTCCCACAGGGCAGACAGCAGCAGATTAATCATGGCGTCGGACATAACCGAGTAACTCCACCTGAATTTTGTGATCCTGAAGATAGGCGAGGGCGGCCCGGGTCTGTTCCGGTTGGCCTTCCAGCTCGGCCAGCATAAAGCCGAACTTGACCCCGCCCGCGTATTCGATGTCGGCGCTGAGGATGGTCACGTCCACCCCCAGCTCACGGCTGAGGATGGAGATCAGCGGAGTATCCACTGTCTCGCCGGTGAAGCCCAGCCGCACCAGGGGCAGGGTGTTTGCCACCGGCTCGGCCGATAGCCGGCGCCGGTATTCCTCCGGTATCTCCAGATGGATGGTGGAGGCGATAAAACGGCGGGCCAGCTCGGTCTTGGCGTTGGCAAAGAACCAGGCTACTTCGCCCTGCTCGACCAGCTCGCCGTCATTGATGATGGCGACCCGATCGCAGATGTTCTTGACCACCTGCATCTCGTGGGTGATCAGCAGTATGGTCAGGCCCAGTTTCTTGTTGATGTCTTTCAGCAAGGTCAGGATGGACTGGGTAGTCTGGGGATCCAGGGCCGAGGTGGCCTCGTCGCACAGCAACACCTTGGGCTGGGGGGCCAGGGCACGGGCGATAGCCACCCGCTGTTTCTGGCCGCCAGACAATTCGCTCGGATAGGCCTTGGCCCGGTGGGACAGGCCCACCAGCTCCAGCAGTTCATTCACCCTGTTCCTGATGGTGGCCTTGTCCATGCCCGCCAGCTCCAGGGGCAGGGCCACGTTGGCGAACACGGTACGGGAGGAAAGCAGGTTGAAGTGCTGGAAGATCATGCCGATATTGCGCCGGGCCTTGGGCAGCTCGCCGTTGCCGAGCCGGGTCAGATCCTGACCGGCCACGATGACGTTGCCTTCGGTAGGGCGTTCCAACATGTTGACGCAGCGGATCAGGGTGCTCTTGCCGGCACCGGATTCACCGATGACCCCCATGATCTGGCCGGCCGCCACCTCCAGGTTCACGTTCCTGACGGCGTGTACGGCGCCTTCACCCTCGCCGTAGCGTTTACTGACATTGATTAGTTTGATCATCGGAGGATGAGCCCTTCCGGTATGGTTATCCACTGTGATAACAGATGAGTGTAGAGACAAGTCATGCAAGCATCACTAATGGCAGTGGATGCTAGGCCGTCTGGACGTCCAAGTCAATGTAAATTTCCCTGCCGCCGCCGACGTTGAACGGAGTGGCATCCGTCTTGCTAAACGAGTTGCGAATGGGATAGGGTATCGCTGAGCCCCGGCTGTATCCTGTTCAGGGAAGGAATGATAAGGGAGATTATGGGCCAGTATTTTCTGCGTCGGTTACTGTTGCTGATCCCCACCTTTCTGGGCATCACCCTGGTGGTGTTTGCCATTACCCGTTTCGTGCCGGGCGGCCCGGTGGAACGGATGCTGATGGAAAGCCAGTTGGTGGGCAGCGAGTTCAGCCAGAGCACCAGAGGCAGCCAGGTGCTGTCGTCCGAACAGATCGATGAACTCAAAGCTTTTTACGGCCTGGACAAGCCGATGATGACCGCCTACTGGGACTGGCTCAACAAGCTGGTGCGGCTGGATCTGGGGGAGTCGACCCGCTATTACCTGCCGGTGTGGGAGTTGATCAAGGAACGACTGCCGGTCTCCGCCTTTTTCGGTATCAGCACCTTCCTACTCAGTTACCTGGTCTCCATTCCGCTCGGTATCCTCAAAGCACTGAAACACAATAGCCGTTTCGACAGCATCAGCTCCATGCTGATCTACGCCGGCTATGCCCTGCCGGCCTATGTGGTGGGGATTTTTCTGCTTACCGTGTTCGCCTTCCAGCTCGGCTGGTTTCCGATGGGCGGTTTCGTGGGGGATGATTTTTACTATCTGGACGGTTTCTGGCCCAAGACGTTCAACCTGTTCCACCATGCCCTGCTGCCGCTCATCGCCTACGCCATCGGCGACTTCGCGGTGCTGACCATGACCATGAAGAACAGCCTGATGGAAAACCTTTCCGCCGACTATGTGCGTACCGCCGTGGCCAAGGGGCTGCCCTTTCGCAAGGCGGTGACCCGCCATGCCCTGCGCAACAGCCTGATCCCCATCGCCAGCCATTTCGGCAACGTGATTTCGGTGTTTTTCGCCGGTTCCTTCCTCATCGAAGTGATCTTCAACATCGACGGCCTGGGGCTGCTCGGTTACGAGGCGGTGGTGGAGCGGGACTATCCGGTGGTGATGGGGATCCTCGCCATCACCTCGCTGCTGATGCTGGTGGGCAATATACTGTCAGATATCTGTGTGGCACTGGTGGATCCCAGGGTGCGTTTCGATGGCTAGCTTCCTCTCCGATCTGACTCGCAAGAAACTGCGGCGCTTTCGCAGCATTCGCCGTGGTTATTACGCCTTCTGCCTGTTTATGCTGATGGTGCTGTTGGCGCTCTGTGCCGAACTGTGGGCCAACAATAGGGCGCTGCTGGTCAAGTATGAAGGCAGGCTCTATTTTCCCACCTACGGCGCCGTGATCACCGGTGATACCTTCGGGCTCGGTTACCGGTACGAGACCGATTACCGGGAACTGAAACAATTGCTGGCGGAGCAGCCCGGCAACTGGGTGCTGCTGCCGCCGGTGCCCTGGAGCCCCTATGAGCAGGACTACGGCGCCGGCAGTTTCCCGCCCAATGCCCCCAACCTGGAGCATCGGCACTTCCTCGGCACCGACAGTTCGGGAAGGGACATACTGGCCCGGCTGGTGTACGGCTTCAGAACCGCCGTGGGCTTTGCCTTTATCGCCCTCACCGCCAGCTATGCCATCGGCGTGATGCTGGGGTGCCTGATGGGGTTCGTGGGAGGCAAGTTCGACCTTTTCTTCCAGCGTTTCATCGAGATCTGGTCCCAGGTGCCCTTTCTCTATGTGATCATGATACTGGTGTCCCTGACCCACCCTAACTTTATGCTGTTTGTAGGCATCAACGTATTGTTTGGCTGGATGGGCATCACCTGGTACATGCGTACCCTCACCTACAAGGAGAAGGCTCGGGACTATGTGCTGGCGGCGCGGGCCCAGGGCGCGGGCCTCGGGCGCATCATAGTGCACCATATCCTGCCCAATACCCTGATGATGGTGGTGACCCTGGCACCCTTTACCGTGGTGGCCAATATTTCCTTGTTGACGGCGCTCGACTACCTCGGTTTCGGCCTGCCACCGCCCACTCCCAGTTGGGGGGAATTGCTGCGCCAGGGGGTCAACAACCTGGATGCGCCCTGGATAGTGGCCTCGGTGGTGACGGCGGTATCCCTGGTGCTGATCACCGTGTCCTTTATCGGTGAGGCGATCCGTGAAGCCTTCGACCCCAAACATTTTTCCCGTTACGAATAGGCAGGGAACGCGATGAAAAAACTGACTTCGATACTGACCCTCTGCTGTCTGGCCTTCGGCCTGGTGGCCGCCGAATTGCCCGCCGATCTGGAGTGGCAGAGCAACGACCAGGATCCCATCTTTGCCTCGCCCGAGGCCAGGCGAGGCGGCGAGTTCAATATGATGATGTTGAGCTTCCCGCTCACCTTCCGCACCGTGGGGCCGGACTCCAACACTGCCTTCCGTTCCTTTATCCTGGAAAACCAGCTCGGCCTCTACGGCCTGCACCCGGAAACCGAGAACCCTATTCCGGCCCTGGCCACCCACTGGGCCTTCGGCGACGATGACAGGACCATGTATTTCCGGCTAAACCCCGAGGCCCGCTGGTCCGACGGGGTGCCGGTTACCGCCGATGATTTCCTGTTCGCCCTGGAGTTCATGCGCTCCGAAGTGATCCGCGCGCCCTGGTACAACAACTACTATACGGAAGAGATCGTCGACATCACCAAATACGACGACCATACCCTCTCGGTGACCGCCGGCAATCCCAAGAGCCGGCGCGAGCTGCTCAATACCGTCGGCCTCACCCCCCAGCCCAAGCATTTCTATGAGTTGAGCGAGGACTGGGTGCGCCGTTACAACTGGGAAGTGGTGCCGGTGACCGGCGCCTATGTGGTAAGCGACGTGCGGCGGGGACGCGCCATTACCTTCAAACGGCTGGACGACTGGTGGGGTAATGATCTCACCTACTACCGGCACCGTTTCAACGTGGACGAGATCCGCTTGACCGTGGTGCGGGATCTGAATATTGCCTACCGCCACTTCCTGCGGGGCGACGTTGACACCTTCGGCCTTATCCTGCCCGAGTGGTGGCACGACAAGACCGATACCCCCGAGTATCGTAACGGTCTGATCAACCGCATCTGGTTCTACAACGATATCCAGCAGGGACCCCAGGGGCTGCATCTCAACACCGCCCATCCGCGGCTGCGGGACGTCCGGGTACGGGAAGGTATCGCCCACGCCATCAACATGCAGCGCATGCTGGACACCATACTGCGTGGTGACTACGAGCGCATGCACAGCTTCGGTACCGGTTATGGCGACTTCACCGACACCGGTATCAAAGCCCGGCCATTCGATATCGAGCGGGCGCGGGCCCTGTTCGCCGAAGCCGGCTACAGTCGCCAGGGTCCCGGCGGCATATTGATGAACGCCGCCGGCGATCGCCTTAGCCTGGCGGTGACCTACACCACCCAGGAGCACACCGCCCGGCTGGCGATACTGCGGGAGGAGGCCCGCAAGGCGGGGCTGGATCTGCAGCTCAACCTGGTGGACGGTGCCACCGGCTTCAAGGCCATGCTGGAGAAGAAGCACGAGGCGGCTTGGCTGGGCTGGGGAGGCGGTGGTCTCTATCCCCAGTACTGGGAGTTTTTCCATTCGGCCAACGCCGACAAGCCCCAGACCAACAACCTGTTCAATGTCAGCGACGAACAGTTGGATACCTTGGTAGAGGAATACCGGATCACCATGGATCTGGACGCCAAGGCAGCCATTTCCCGCCGGATCCAGCAGCGTGTGCACGATCTGGCCGTCTTTATTCCCGGCTATCAGGTACCCTACACCCGGGAAGCCTACTGGCGTTATGTGAAGCTGCCCGAGGCTAAGGGCACGGCCCAGTCGGCCTCCCTGTTCTGGCCCATGGAAGGTGCTCCCCACAGCACCGGCGGCCTGTTCTGGATCGATGAGGCATTGAGGGCCGAGATCAAGGCCGGCGGTAAAACCTATGAGCCGGTGCTGGACGTGGTGGAAACCTGGCGGCGCAAGGAGCCCTGATGAGTCCCTTGCTGATGGTCGACAACCTGGCGGTCAGTTTCACCACCGAAGCCGGCAGCTTTCGGGTGGTGGACGACGTGAGCTTCTCGGTGTTCGCAGGTCAGACCCTGGGGCTGGTGGGAGAATCCGGTTGCGGCAAGAGCGTGACCGCGCTGAGCCTGCTGGGGTTGTTGCCCAGGCCGGCCGGCCGGGTGGTCGGCGGTCAGGCCCTGTTCCAGGGCCAGGACCTGCTGACCCTGACTGCCGAGCAGCGTTATCGCATCCGCGGCAACAAGATAGCCATGATCTTCCAGGAGCCGATGACGGCGCTGAATCCGGTGCACAGTGTCGGCCGCCAGTTGATGGAGGTCTACGAACTGCACCGCCCCGAACTCGGTAAGCGGGAACGTTGGATCCAGGCGGCGGAAATGCTGCGCCAGGTAGGGATACCGGAGCCTGAGGCCCGGCTCGGATCTTACCCCCATCAGTTGTCCGGCGGCATGCGTCAGCGGGTCATGATCGCCATGGCCCTGGCCTGCGAACCGGATCTACTGATCTGTGATGAGCCCAGCACGGCGCTGGATGTGACCATCCAGGCGCAGATTCTGCACCTGATCCGGGAGCTGCAGCAAAAGACCGGTATGGCGGTGATTTTTATCACCCATGACCTGGGAGTGGTCGCCCAGGTATGCGACCAGGTGCTGGTAATGTACGCCGGCCGCAGCGCCGAGCAGGCCGGGGTGTTCGATATCTTCGAGCGCCCCCTCCATCCCTATACCCAGGGATTGCTGTCAGCCATTCCCCGGCTGGACCGGATCAGCAAGACGCTCCTGCCGACCATCAAGGGCCAGGTGCCTTCCATCGAAGAGCAGGTTGCCGGCTGCCGCTTCGCCAATCGTTGCCCTCATGCCACCGATCGCTGCCGGCAGCAGCCGGATGCGGAACTGGCGGTGGTGGGACACAGCGTCTGGTGTCATCACTGGCGGGAGTGGGGCTGATGAGCGTGCTGCTGAAAGTGGAAGAGTTGAAACAGTACTTTACCCTGGGAGGTGGCCTGCTGCGTCGGGGCAAGACCCTCTATGCGGTCGATGGGGTCAGCTTCGAACTGGAGGCGGGCAAGACCCTGGGGCTGGTGGGCGAATCCGGTTGCGGCAAATCGACCCTGGCTCGGGCCGTGCTGAAACTGCACGACCCCACCGCGGGCCGGATCCTGTTCGATGGGGAAAATATCACCGGCTATTCGAAGGGGCAGATGCGCCCCCTGCGACGGCAGATGCAACTGGTGTTCCAGGATCCTCAGGAGTCCCTCAACGCCCGCCACACCATAGCCACCATACTGCAGGAACCCTTTGTTATTCATGGGCTGGGATCGGCGCGTGAACAGCGGCAATGGGCGGCGGAGCTGCTGGAACGAGTGGGGTTGCCGG
>NZ_CP169531.1:0-37500 GCF_041950555.1 Zobellella sp. DQSA1 | reverse complement strand
CCGCAGCTGGCGACAGAATTCGGGAATGGTGCGCGCCTCAACCGACAAGACCCCCTTCACTTCGGCGCCATAGTCGACTTCCAGCCATTGCCCCTGAACCTCACCCAGCAGAAATTCCAGCAGCGCCATGTCGCCGTAGCCTGCGCTGACGGTCAATCGCCCCATGATACGCCGCTCCCGGGTCTCCAGTTGCATCAGGGCAGATGCCACTGTTCCCCCGTAGGCACGTACCAGACCGCCGGTACCCAGCTTGATGCCACCGAAGTAGCGGCTGACCACGGCGGTGATCTCACCGATGCCGGATCCCTGTAACTGGGCCAGAATCGGCTTGCCGGCAGTGCCCGACGGCTCGCCGTCGTCGCTGAAGCCGAGCACCCGGGAATCCGTCGGTACACCGGCCACGAACGCCCAGCAGTGGTGGCCGGCGGAAGGCTCACGGGCACGCACAGAATCGATAAAGGCTTTCGCCGCCGCAGGATCCGGGGTATGGGCCAGGAAGGCGATAAAACGGCTTTTCTTGATGTCCTGCTCCCACACCAGAGGCGCGGCAGGAACCGGATAAGGAGACATATTCACGGTACGGATCCCGGTCACGACAAAGCCCGCCTAATATTGAGTATTCGACCCTGCCGGCGAGCCTGCGAAAAAGAGCGCAACATTGTTGCCGAATCGTGCGGGGAAGTCATCTTTTGCTCATTCGGGCCCGCCCGATGGTGTCATTAACAAGCACCACATAAAATTAAAACAATTGTTTAAAATAGGTGTTGAAATCAGCTGCTTTTCTGTTCATAGTGAGCCCATCCCTGCCCGGGAGAGTCGGAGCAGCCCAAGGGAACAAGGAGATATGAGGATGATCTACCAAGGCGAAGCCCTCTCTGTACAACTGTTGCAAGACGGTATTGCTGAACTCAGCTTTGACGGCAAAGGTGCCATCAACAAGCTCGACCGCGCCACCCTGCAGTCACTGGAACAGGCGGTGACGGCACTGGAACAGACCACCGGTATCAGCGGCCTGATGCTGACCAGTAACAAGGACGCTTTTATTGTCGGTGCCGACATCACCGAGTTTCTGGAGCTGTTCGAACTGCCGGAAACCGAACTCGGCGACTGGCTGGCCAAGGCCAACCGGATTTTCAACCGCATCGAAGACCTGCCCTTCCCCACCGTCAGCGTGGTCAGGGGCTATGCCCTCGGCGGCGGTTGCGAGTGCATCCTGGCCACCGACTACCGTATCGGTGATGCCAGTGCCCGCATCGGCCTGCCGGAAACCAAGCTCGGCATCATGCCCGGTTTCGGTGGCACCGTGCGCTTGCCGCGCCTCATTGGTGCAGACAACGCCATGGAATGGATCACCACGGGGCAGGAGAACAAGGCCGAGGCCTGCCTGGCCGTGGGTGTGCTGGACGCGGTGGTGAACAGCAACCAGTTGCGGGACGCTGCCATCCGCCTGCTGCAGGACGCCGCCGCCGGCAAGCAGGACTGGCAGGGCAAGCGCGCCCGCAAGTGCGCGCCGCTGACCCTGGACAAACTGGAAGCCATGATGAGCTTCAACACCGCCAAAGGCATGGTGGCCGCCAAGGCCGGCCCCCACTATCCGGCCCCCATCACCGCGGTGAAAACCATCGAGGCCGCCGCCGCCATGGGCCGCGACGCCGCGCTTCAGGTGGAACAGGACCACTTCGTCAAGCTGGCCAAAACCCCGGTGGCCCGCGCCCTGGTGGGCATTTTCCTGAACGACCAGTTCATCAAGGGCAAGGCCAAGAAGGCGGCCCGGTCGGCTCCGGCCACCCGCAAGGCCGCCGTGCTCGGCGCCGGCATCATGGGCGGCGGCATTGCCTACCAGTCGGCGGTGAAAGGCATACCGGCGGTGATGAAGGACATCAACGACCAGGCCCTGCAACTCGGTATGAACGAGGCCGGCAAGCTGCTCAACAAGCAGCTGGAGCGGGGCAAGATCGACGGCTTCAAGCTGGCCCAGGTATTGTCCAGCATCACGCCCACCCTGAACTATGACGGCCTGCAGGGCGTGGACATGGTGGTGGAGGCCGTGGTCGAGAATCCCAAAATCAAGTCCCAGGTGCTGGCCGAGGTAGAAGCAAAAGTGAGTGAGGACACCGTCATCGCCTCCAACACCTCCACCATTCCCATTTCGCTGCTGGCCAGGAGCCTCCAACGACCGGAGCGGTTCTGCGGCATGCACTTCTTCAACCCGGTGCACCGCATGCCCCTGGTGGAGATTATCCGCGGCGAGCAGACCAGCGACGATACCATCAACCGGGTGGTGGCCTACGCCGCCGCCATGGGCAAGGCGCCGGTGGTGGTGAACGACTGCCCCGGCTTCTTCGTCAACCGGGTGCTGTTCCCCTACTTCTTCGGCTTCGGCAAGCTGATTGCCGACGGCGCCGACTTCGTGCAGGTCGACAAGGTGATGGAGAAGGTATTCGGCTGGCCCATGGGGCCCGCCTACCTGCTGGACGTGGTGGGCATAGACACCGGCCACCATGCCGCCGCCGTCATGGCCGAGGGCTTCCCGGCGCGCATGAGCAAGGCCGGCAAGGACGCCATCGACGTCATGTATGAGCAGCAGCGCTTCGGCCAGAAGAACGGCAAGGGCTTCTACGCCTACAGCCAGGACAAGAAAGGCAAGCCGAAGAAGGAAGCCGATCCGCAGAGCTACCAGTTGCTGCAGGAAGTGGTCGAAAGCCGGCTCGAACTGGAGCAGGACGACATCATCGCCCGTATGATGATCCCCATGATCAACGAAGTGGTGCTCTGCCTGGAAGAAGGCATTATCGGCTCTCCCGCCGAGGCGGATCTGGCGCTGGTGTACGGTCTCGGCTTCCCGCCGTTCCGGGGCGGCGTGTTCCGCTACCTGGATACCCTGGGCCTGGTCAACTATGTGGCCATGGCCGACAAATTCGCCCATCTGGGCCCCCTCTATCAAGTGAGCCCCGGACTGCGCCAGATGGCCGCCGACGGCAAGACCTTTTACTGATTGGCGGAAGGAGACGACAGCATGAAAGACGTGGTAATTGTCGATTGTATTCGTACCCCCATGGGACGTTCCAAGGGCGGTGCATTCCGCAACGTCAGGGCCGAGGATCTGTCCGCCCATCTGATGCAGGGGCTGCTGGCCCGCAACCCGGCCCTGGCCGCCACCGATGTCGAGGACATCTACTGGGGTTGCGTGCAGCAGACCCTGGAGCAGGGCTTCAACGTGGCCCGCAACGCCGCCCTGCTGGCCGGTCTGCCCAAGGAAGTAGGCGCCGTCACCGTCAACCGGTTGTGCGGCTCCTCCATGCAGGCGCTGCACGACGCCGCCCGGGCCATCATGGTGGGCGACGGCGACGTCTTCATCATCGGCGGGGTCGAGCACATGGGCCACGTGCCCATGAACCACGGGGTGGACTTCCATCCCGGGTTAGCCCTGAACGTGGCCAAGGCCGCCGGCATGATGGGCCTGACCGCCGAGTTGCTGGGCCGGCTGCACGGCATCAGCCGGGAGCAGCAGGACGCTTTCGCGGTGCGTTCCCACCAGCGTGCCCACCAGGCTACCCTGGAAGGCCGTTTCGCCAACGAGATACTGCCCATCAACGGCCATGCCGCCGACGGCAGCCTGGCCCTGTTTGAAACCGACGAGGTGATCCGCCCGGAAACCAGCCTGGAGTCCCTGGCCCAGCTGCGCCCGGCGTTCGATCCGGTCAACGGCACCGTGACCGCCGGCACTTCCTCCGCCCTGTCCGACGGCGCTTCCGCCATGCTGGTGATGTCCGCCGACAAGGCCGCTGCCCTGGGCCTCAGGCCCCGGGCGCGCATCAAAGCCATGGCGGTGGCGGGCTGCGATCCCTCCATCATGGGCTACGGCCCGGTGCCGGCGGTACACAAGGCGCTCAAACGGGCCGGTCTCTCGGTATCGGATATCGACCTGTTCGAGCTGAACGAAGCCTTCGCCGCCCAGTCGCTGCCGGTGCTCAAGGATCTGGGCCTGCTGGAGGTGATGGACGACAAGGTTAACCTCAACGGCGGCGCCATCGCCCTCGGCCACCCGCTGGGTTGCTCCGGTGCCCGTATCTCCACCACCTTGCTCAACCTGATGGAAAATAAAGACGCCACCCTGGGCGTGGCCACCATGTGCATCGGACTGGGCCAGGGTATCGCCACCGTATTTGAACGGGTCTGAAACTGATGAGCAGCATCGGCCAGGAACCTCACGCAGACACGCCGTAAATCCATCCATGGGGGCTCCGCCGCGCCGTCCATGGCGCGAAGGGGCTGCTTAGCGGCACCTGGTCGCTGCTATAGCGTTCAGATGACACGAGCATCCAGGGCAACGACAAGAACTTCTATGGTCGATTTTGGGCAGGGGCTTCCCCTGCCCTTTTTTGATCACGGCCACGGTTGACCATTTATTCAGCAAGGGTAATATAGGCGGGGTTAACGACCAGGTAGTAGAACCATGAATTTTTCTTTTTCCGATGCCCAGCATATACTGGATGCCACCGGCCTGCGCTGTCCCGAGCCGGTAATGATGGTGCGCAAGCGGGTACGCAATATGGCCAGCGGCGAAACCCTGCTGATCACCGCCGACGATCCCTCCACCACCCGGGACATCCCCAGCTTCTGCCGCTTTATGGACCATGTGCTGCTGTCCAGCCAGATAGAGCGACTGCCCTATCAGTTCCTGATCCAGAAAGGCGCCTGACTCGCCAAAGGGCGGATATAACCGCCCATCACAAGCTGATAAGCTTGGGGTCCGAACAACTCTCTTTGTAAGGACACTCCATGCTGGCCGTCAGCCATGCCCTTGGTCCCCTTTTCCTGCTGATCCTGACCGGCACCGTGCTCCGGCGGCTGCGTTTTCCCGACGAACAGTTCTGGCACGGCGCCGAGCGTTTCATCTACTTCCTGCTGTTTCCGACCATGCTGATCAGCACCCTGGCCACCGCCGACTTCGGTCAGGTCGCCTTTACCGGCATGGTGACTCTGCTCGCCGGCCTGCTGCTGTTGCTGGCTGCGGCGCTGTGGCTGTTGCGCCACCGTCTGGGGCTGGACATCCCCTCTTTTACCTCGGTATTTCAGGGGGCGCTGCGCTTCAACACCTATGTGGGTCTGGCCGGGGCCGCCGCCCTCTACGGTGATGCCGGCATCACCGCCGCCGCCGTGGCCATCGCCGTCATGGTGCCCCTGGTCAACATTCTCTGCGTGCTGATGTTTGTAGGCACCGACGGCGGCGGCCAGTCGGGACTCTGGAATGCCGTCAAGGCCCTGGCCAAAAACCCCCTGCTGCTGGGCTGCGTGGTCGGCATTGCCCTCAACGTCACCGGTATCGGCCTGCCGGGCTGGAGCAGGGATACCCTGGGCCTCGCCGGCCAGGCGGCCCTGCCACTGGGGCTGATCGCGGTGGGGGTAGCGCTGCAACTGAAGGCCCTGCGCGGCACCGGCCGGGCCTTCTGGCAGGCCTGCACCATCAAGTTCGCCGCCTTGCCCGTGTTGGCCCTGCTGGTCGGCTGGCTGACCGGATTGGGTGAAATCGAGCTGGGGGTGGTGGTACTCTTTACCGCCCTGCCCACCGCCACCTCTTCCTATATCCTGGCCCGGCAGATGGGCGGCAACGCCCCCCTGATGGCCGCCATCATCACCGGCCAGACCCTGCTGGCCATGGCGGTGCTGCCGGTATGGATGTCGCTGCTGGCCTGGCTGCAGGCATAAAAAATGCCCGCGACGCGGGCATCTCTCTATCCAGCCTCTCGCAGGCATGCCGGAGCACGGCAGATGCCCGCGCCCCGCCTTAGGACATGGGGCTCAGGGTGATCTCCACCCGACGGTTCTGCGCCCGGCCCTGCTCGGTGTCATTGCTGGCCACCGGCTGGTTGAAGCCCATGCCGCGGATATTGAAACGATTGGCGGCCGCACCCTGGCTGATCAGGAACTGGCCCACGGACGCGGCACGGCGCTCGGACAGTCCCTGGTTGTGGCTGGCGGAGCCGGTGTTGTCGGTATGGCCGACCACGTGTACCCAGGTCTTGTCGTACTCTTTCAATACCATGGCCACCCCGCTCAGGGTGTTGTAGAAGTTGGGCGACAGATCGGCGCTGTCCACCGCAAAGGTGATGGCACTCGGCATGTTGAGGATGATGTCGTCGCCGTTGCGGGTCACGCTGACGCCGGTGCCCCGCATCTGATCCCGCAGCTTGGCCTCCTGCACATCCATGTAGTAACCCACACCGCCGCCCAGGGCCGCACCGCTGGCGGCGCCGATCAGGATACCCTTCTTGCGATCGCTGGAGCTGGCGGATGCGCCGCCGATCACCGCCCCGGCCAGGGCGCCGATGCCACTGCCCACCGCCGCCTTGGAAGTTTGGGACTCACCGGTATAGGGGTTGGTGGTACAGGCAGAAAGGGCCATCGCCGCAGCCATGGCCAAGCAGACTTTTTTCATATCAGGGTTCCGTTTATAACGAGCACAAGTATCCGACAATATAGCGCCCCCCAGGGCGTTCGACAAAGACTCCTTGCGACCAGATGTCAGCCGTTGACGTTGTCCGGATGACAGGGGCAGCTCAGCAGGTGATCGTTCACCATGCCGGTCGCCTGCATAAAGGCATAGCAGATGGTGCTGCCCACGAAGGAGAAACCCCGCCGCTTCAGCGCCTTCGCCATGGCGTCCGAGGCCGGGGTGGTGGCCGGCACCTCCCCCAGGCTGGGCCAGCGGTTCACCACCGGCTCGCCACCGACGAAGTCCCACAGCCAGCGTCCGAAGTCCAGGCCCTCCGCCTCCATCGCCAGGTAGGCCCGGGCATTCTTGACGACCGACTGGATTTTGAGCCGGTTACGCACTATGCCCCTGTCCTGCATCAACCGCTCCACATCCAGCTCATCGAAACGGGCAATTCGCTCCGGTTCGAAATCGGCGAAGGCGGCCCGGTAGCCCGGGATCTTGCAGAGGATGGTGAACCAGCTCAGGCCGGCCTGCTGGCCATCCAGGCACAGTTTTTCAAACAGCGCCCGCTTGTCGTACTCGGGCACCCCCCACTCATGATCGTGATAATGGATATAACGCGGGTCTTCATTGACCCAACCACAACGTGTCAGCATGGTCGCTCCTCGAATTCAGCCTATATTCACACCGGGTCAGCAGGTATACTCTTTGGCCTAGTTTCACACTGCGAATGCACCTATATCAAGGCGCGAACATCATGCAAAAATTCGATATCAATACCTTTCAGGGTCTGATCCTGACATTGCAGGATTACTGGGCCCGGCAAGGCTGCACCATAGTGCAGCCGCTGGATATGGAAGTGGGTGCCGGCACCTCCCACCCCATGACCTGCCTGCGGGCCATAGGACCGGAGCCGATCGCCACCGCCTATGTACAGCCCTCCCGCCGCCCCACCGACGGCCGCTATGGCGAAAACCCCAACCGGCTGCAGCACTATTACCAGTTCCAGGTGATCATCAAGCCGTCACCAGACAATCTCCAGGAGCTGTACCTGGGCTCGCTGAAGGAGCTGGGCCTGGATCCGCTGGTGCATGATATCCGCTTTGTGGAAGACAACTGGGAAAACCCCACCCTCGGCGCCTGGGGCCTCGGCTGGGAAGTCTGGCTCAACGGTATGGAGGTGACCCAGTTCACCTACTTCCAGCAGGTGGGCGGCCTGGAGTGCAAACCGGTCACCGGCGAGATCACCTACGGCCTGGAGCGGCTGGCCATGTATATTCAAGGCGTGGACTCGGTCTACGATCTGGTGTGGTGCGACGGTCCCCTAGGCAAGACCACCTACGGCGACATTTTCCACCAAAACGAAGTGGAACAGTCCACCTACAACTTCGAACATGCCGATGTGGACTTCCTGTTCGGCTTCTTCGAACAGTGCGAGAAGGAGTGCCAGCACCTGCTGGCCCTGGAAAAACCGCTGCCCCTGCCCGCCTACGAGCGGATCCTGAAAGCGGGCCACGCCTTCAACCTGCTGGATGCCCGCAAGGCGATTTCGGTGACCGAACGCCAGCGCTATATACTCCGCATCCGCACCCTGACCAAGGCCGTCGCCGAGGCCTACTACGCCTCCCGCGAAGCCCTGGGTTTCCCCATGTGTAAGAAAGAAGGATAAGGGCATGGCCGAACAGAATTTCCTGGTTGAAATAGGTACCGAAGAACTGCCGCCGAAGGCGCTGCGTAGCCTGGGCGAAGCCTTTGCCGACAACCTCAGGCTTGAACTGACCGACGCCGAACTGCCCTTCGCCGAGGTCCGCTGGTACGCGGCCCCCCGCCGCCTGGCGGTACAGGTGATCGGCCTGGCCGCGGCCCAGGCCGACAAGCAACTCGAAAAACGCGGTCCCGCCGTGCAGGCCGCCTTCGATGCCGAAGGCAAACCCACCAAGGCCGCCGAAGGCTGGGCCAGGGGCAACGGTATCAGCGTCGAACAGGCCGGCCGACTGAAGACCGACAAGGGCGAGTGGCTGGTGCACCTGGCCGACATCAAGGGCAAGAGCGCTGCCGAGCTGTTGCCGGCGATGGTCGAGCAAGCCCTGACCCGGTTGCCGATCCCCAAGGCCATGCGCTGGGGCGACAAGGCCACCCAGTTTATCCGCCCGGTGCACACCGTTACCCTGCTGCTGGGTGAGCAACTGCTGCCCGCCACCATACTGGGCGTCGACGCCGCCCGCACCCTGCGCGGCCACCGTTTTATGGGTGAGCAGGAATTCCAGCTGGAGCATGGCGACCACTACCTGCAACAGCTCGAAGAACGCGGCAAGGTGCTGGCCGACTTCGAGCGCCGCAAGGCGATGATCAAAACCGGGGTCGAGCAGGCCGCCGCTGCCGTGGGCGGTATCGCCGACCTGGACGACGAACTGCTGGAAGAAGTCACCTCACTGGTTGAATGGCCGGTGGTACTCACCGCCTCCTTCGAGGAAAAATTCCTGGCGGTGCCGGCAGAAGCCCTGGTGTACACCATGAAGGGCGACCAGAAATACTTCCCGGTGTACGACACCGACGGCCGCCTGCTGCCGAAGTTCATCTTCGTCACCAACATCGAGTCCAAGGACCCGAGCCAGATCATCAGCGGCAACGAGAAGGTGGTACGCCCGCGCCTGGCCGATGCCGAGTTCTTCTTCAACACCGACCGCAAGGCCCCACTGATCTCTCGCCTGGAGCAACTGGATCATGTGCTGTTCCAGCAGCAGCTGGGCACAGTACGGGAGAAGTCCGAGCGCATCAGCGCCCTGTCCGGCCTTATCGCCGTCGCCATCGGCGCCGACCGGACGCTGGCCGAACGGGCCGGTCTGCTGTCCAAGTGCGATCTCATGACCAACATGGTGTTCGAATTCACCGACACCCAGGGGGTGATGGGCATGCACTACGCCCGCCACGACGGTGAGCATGAGGCCGTGGCCCTGGCCCTGAAGGAGCAGTACCAGCCCCGCTTCGCCGGCGACGAGCTGCCCGGCCAGGACATTTCCGCCGCCCTGGCCCTGGCCGACAAGCTGGACACCCTGGTAGGCATCTTCGGCATCGGCCAGGCTCCCAAGGGCGACAAGGATCCCTTCGCCCTGCGCCGGGCCGCCCTGGGCGCCCTGCGTATTATCGTCGAAAAGGGTTACAACCTGGATCTGGTGGTGTTGATCGAGCAGGCCCGCACCCTCTACGGCGACAAGTTGAGCAACGCCCGGGTGGCCGACGAGGTGCTGGACTTTATGCTGGGTCGCTTCCGCGCCTGGTACCAGGATCTGGGTCATGAGGTGGATGTCATCCAGGCGGTGCTGGCCCGCAAGCCGACCCGTCCCGCCGACTTCGATGCCCGGGTCGGGGCCGTAAGCCGGTTCCGCCAGCTGGAGGCCGCCGCCGCTCTGGCCGCCGCCAACAAGCGGGTCGGCAATATTCTGGCCAAGTTCGAAGGTGATATTCCCACCGAGGTGAACCCGCTCCTGCTGCAGGACGAGGCGGAGAAAGTGCTGGCAGGCCAGTTGGCGGAACTTTCCGCCCGCCTGGCACCACTGTTCGCCGCCGGCGACTACGACCGCGCCCTAAGCGAACTGGCCGCTCTGCGCGAAGGCGTGGACAGCTTCTTCGACCAGGTGATGGTGATGGCGGAAGACGAAGCCATCCGCCTCAACCGCCTGGCCCTGCTCAGCCAGTTGCGCAATCTCTTCCTGCAGATAGCGGACATCTCCCTGCTGCAGTAACCAGCTTAAGCCCCGCATCCGCGGGGCTTTTTGTTTAAATTCTCTGGTCTTACCAAAACCGGCAAGAATCTGTGTTACATATTAAATAGCAGCTTCGAAATACGATAAAACCATTAACTCAGTGATGTCATTCAGCAGCAAGGATACTGCCTATGATCAAAGTTATTATCGAACGTCACGTTGCCGAGGGGTTGGAAGAGGTTTATCAGGACACGGTGCGCCGCCTGATGCTGCAGATCACCGACAGACCCGGCTTTCTCAAGGGCGATGCCTACCGTGACCTCAACCATCCCAACCACTTCTATGTGATTTCCAACTGGGAGAATATCGGCAGTTGGGAACGCTGGCATGACTCCCCCGAACGACAGCATATGCTCAACGAGCTTTCCCCCTTCCTCGAAAGCGACGAAAAGTGCACCGTGCTGGCGCTCAAGGTCAGCTATGAAGCCCAGCCTTCCAAGTACGCCAAACCGACCCAGACCTATTCCTATTGAATGGAAGGGCCGCTGTTTCACATGAAACAGCGGCCCCTTGCTTCTGATGAATACTGCTCCTTACCCCGGTCGACAGCGGGAACAATATGGGCTAACGTGGCTGTTTCAGCAACAATAGCCCCTTTGGTAGTTATCCCATGGAATTTTCAGCATTCGGTCAGAAGTTTACCCGCCACGCCGGCATCACCCAGTTGATGGACGATCTCAATCAGGGTCTGACCGCGCCCAACACCATTATGCTGGGTGGCGGTAATCCGGCCGCCATCCCGGAAGTGCTCGCCTATCTGGACCAGCAAGCCCAGCAGTTGCTGAAAACCGGGGATCTGCTGAAGGCCATTGCCAACTACGACGGTCCCCAGGGCAAGGATACCTTTATCCGGGCCCTGGCCAGGCTGTTGTCCCGGGAGCTGGGCTGGCCGGTAGGCCCCGAGCATATCGCCCTCACCAACGGTAGCCAGACCGCTTTCTTCTACCTGTTCAACCTGCTGGCCGGCGAGTTTGCCGATGGCCGCAAGAAGAAGGTGCTCTTTCCCCTGGCCCCGGAATACATCGGCTACGGCGACAGCGCCCTGGACGAAGAGCATTTCGTGGCCTGCAAGCCGAGTATCAGCAGGCTGGAGAACGGCCTGTTCAAATATCATGTAGACTTTGAACAACTGGAGGTCGGCGACGATATCGGCCTGATCTGCGTCTCTCGCCCCACCAACCCCACCGGCAATGTGCTTACCGACGAAGAAGTCGTACACCTGGACGAAATTGCCCGGGAAAAAGGCATTCCCCTGCTTATCGACAACGCCTACGGTACTCCTTTCCCCAATATCATCTTCACCGAAGCCAAGCCGTTCTGGAACGACAACACCATCCTGTGCATGAGCCTGTCCAAACTGGGTCTGCCCGGGGTTCGCTGCGGCATCGTGGTGGCCAAGCCCGCCATCATCCAGGCCATCACCAATATCAGCGGTATCATCAACCTGGCCCCGGGCAGCATGGGCCCGGCCCTGACCCTGCCGATGATGGAAAGCGGCGACGTTATCCGGCTCAGCAACGAGGTCATCCGTCCTTTCTACCAGGCCAAGGCGCAGCAGGCGGTAGCCTGGTTGCAGGAGGCCATTCCGCTGGCCCAGTTCCATATCCACAAGCCGGAAGGTGCGCTTTTCCTGTGGTTGTGGTTCGAGGATCTGCCCGTCCATTGCCAGGAGCTGTATCAGCGCCTGAAACAGCAGGGACTGCTGGTGGTGCCCGGCCATTACTTCTTCCCCGGCATCGAGGATACCGAGTGGCAACACAGCAAGGAGTGTATCCGTCTCAACTACGCCCAGCCGGAAGCGGATGTAAAGGCCGGTATCGAGATACTGGCGAAGGAGATACTGGCGCTCTACGGCCAGCCGTAAGATAGAAACCACAACGCCGGCATGATGCCGGCGTTGTCGTTTGATGGGCAGGCTTGGTTTACTCGGCCTGGCCAATGGCGATGGTTTTCGGCTTGGCGGCCTCCGGCACCTCACGCACCAGATCGATGTGCAGCAGGCCGTTTTCCAGATCGGCGCCCACCACCTTGATATGATCGGCCAGCTGGAAACGCCGCTCGAAGCCGCGCTCGGCGATACCCTGGTAAAGATAATTCCTGGATTCCTGCTCTTGTTCCTTATGGCCTTTCACCATCAGGGTGTTTTCATGGCTGGTGATTTCCAGATCCTGACGGGCAAAGCCGGCCACCGCCATGGAGATGCGATACTGGTTTTCGCTGAGCAGTTCGATGTTGTACGGCGGGTAGCCGTTGTTGCTGCCACCACTGGCGGCGTTTTCCATCAGAGATGCCAGACGGTCGAAACCGATGGCGGAGCGGTACAGGGGTGAAAAATCGAAGCGTGACATAATCATATCCTCCAATGAGCGATATTGTGGTTGCCCTCTCAACGACGGGCTTGGGGTCGATGAAGGCCCTGTCGGCGCCTTCATTATTTATGTGGGGTAAACCCTATCCCTTTTCAAGGCACTCTCATGCGAAAAATTGGCGAGACCGCTCGTCAGGCTGTCCACTTCACGATAACCCCAGTCACCTCCGCAGGATCCACCACTTTCGGAGTCGGTAACAATACACCCTCTTATTCACAGATGACTGGAGTTGCTCATGCTTACCGATCCCTCTTCGAAGTACCGGCCCGCCGCCACCTTGCCGTTGGAAGACAGGCGCTGGCCAGGCAACACCCTGACCCGGGCCCCGCGCTGGTGCTCGACCGACCTGCGTGACGGTAACCAGGCGCTGATTTCCCCTATGGACCAGCAGAAAAAGGCCCTGTTGTTCGAGCACTTGGTCCAGTGTGGATTCAAGGAAATCGAGGTCGCTTTCCCGGCGGCCTCCGGCACCGATTTCGATTTTGTCCGTTACCTGATAGAACAGCAGCACATTCCGGATGACGTCTGGATCCAGGTCATCACCCAGTCCAGACCGGATCTGATCACCCGCACCCTGGCGTCCCTCCAGGGAGCTCCCAGGGCCATAGTCCATCTGTACAATGCCACCGCGCCCCTGTTCAGGGAACTGGTGTTCCGCCAGGACCGGGCAGCGACGGTCGAGCTGGCGGTGAGCGGTGCGCGCCAAATCCGCGCGCACTGTGAGGTGAATACCGACACCCGATGGATACTGGAATACTCACCGGAAACCTTCTGCTTCACCGAACCGGAGTTTGCCTTGGCGATCTGCACCGCTGTGCTGGAAGCCTGGCAGCCGAGCGCCGAGCGGCCGTTGATCCTCAATCTGCCCGCCACGGTCGAGGTCAACACGCCCAATGTCTATGCCGATCAGATTGAGTGGTTCATCCGCCAGCTGCCCCATCACGAGCACGTCACCATCAGCGTGCACCCGCACAACGACAGGGGCACCGGCGTCGCCTGTGCCGAATTGGCTCTGCTGGCCGGTGCCACCCGGGTGGAAGGCTGCCTGTTCGGCAATGGCGAGCGCACCGGCAACGTGGATCTGGTGACCCTGGCACTCAACCTGTATACCCAGGGTATCAGCCCGGGGCTCGACTTTTCGGATTTGCGCCGACTGGTCGAGTTGGTCGAATACTGCAACGCGCTGCCGGTCCATCCCCGGCATCCCTATGCCGGCGAACTGGTGTTCACCGCCTTTTCGGGATCCCACCAGGATGCCATCAAAAAAGGGTTTGCCGCCCGACGGCAACAGCCGCAGTCTCCCTGGCAGGTTCCTTACCTGCCGCTCGACCCGGCGGATGTGGGTTGCAGCTACGAAGCCGTTATCCGGGTCAACAGCCAATCGGGCAAGAGCGGCGCCGCCTGGCTGCTGGAACAAAACCATGGCCTGCAATTGCCCAGAAATATGCAGATCCACTTCAGCCGGCAGCTACAGATGGTTGCTGATGAGTCCGGGAGGGAACTGACGGTCGCGGAAATCTGGGCCCTGTTCCGTCAGCAATACGGCTTGGCCGAGCCCACGATGCTGACCCTGCAGGAATATGCCAGCAAGCACGATGGTCAAGGACAGCGCATTCATGCCAGAGTAAGCTATCAGGGCGAAGAAGTGCATCTGTCCGGCCGGGGTAACGGCCTGCTGTCGGCCATGATGGATGCCATTAACCACCAGTTCGGTCTGGCCCTGGAGATAGTAGGCTACCATGAGCACACCCTGGGCCAGGCCAGCCGCAGCATGGCCGTGGCCTACCTCGAATGCCGGGACAAGCACGGCAACCGGCATGGCGCCGGCATCGATACGGATGTCGCTAAGGCCTCGCTGCAGGCGGTATTGCACATAACCGGACAGGCTCTGGCTGCCAACCACCCGAACTAGCTGCCCAAATAAGTACTGGGCGAGACCCCTAGACAACGCCGAAACATGGCGCTGAAGGCGCTCTGGCTGTCGTAGCCGACCGCCAGCGCCACATCCAGTACCGAATGCCCCGCCGCAAGCGCTTCCAGGGCCTCCAGCAGGCGCTTGCGACGCAGCCACTCGCTGAAAGTCAGGCCGGTTTCCCGCTGGAACCGGCGAGATACGGTGCGCTCACTGACCCCCAGCAATTCGGCGGCCCGCTCCAGGGACCAGGCTTCATGCAATTGCCGGTGTACCTCGTGGCACAGCGTCAGTAACGCGGGGCTCACCACATCCGGCAGATTCAACCCCAGTACCGGCAGGATACGCAACTCATCCAGGATCAGTTCCATTACCCGCTCGGCGCGTCCACCGGGTGCATAATCGGGAGCAATATCGATGGCCGCCACTATCAGGGCTTTCAACAGGTCACCCACCTCCACCACACAACAATCGCCCGGCAAGTCGGCCCTGGCCAGGGAATCGACGAACAGGGTGCGCATACGCACCTGGCCATTCATCTTCAAGGCATGCGTGGTTTCCGCCGGTACCCAGACCCCTCGACCGGGAGGAATGATCCAGGTTCCTGCATCGGTATCAACCCGCACTATACCGCTCAGGGTGTGGATCAACTGGGCGCAGCGGTGCCGATGCGCCGGCTCCAGCGCGCCATGCCGGTAATCCTGGGCGTAAGCCGTAAGCGGCCGCATTGGCATCTCCAGGCTGAACAGCATGGCGCTCTACCTGAACTCGGCGTAAGGCGTCAGCGGCAGGGGCGGCATATCCAGGTTGCCCTGCCAGCCCCCGAACGAATAACGCAGATAAAGCAGTCCGTTGCTGGGGGTGTAGTCTCTCGCCTGCTGAATGCTGAAGCCGCCGCCGATGCTCCAGTGCGAGTCGAGCCGGCGCTCCACCAGTGCCCGCAGGGTATAGCCGAAGCCATTGCTGCTGCCGCCAAGGCCGATGGCATTGCGATCCGGCAGATCATCGGGCACCAGGCCGGACAAGGGGTATCGAGCCTGGTCGTCGGTAGTGGAACGGGACATCGAGACCGAACCGCCCAGCTCCCACGACCAGTTGTCGGTGCGCTCCCGGTAGCTCACCGGCACGCCCATCGACAGATATTGTTGAGGGCTGTAATAACCACCCTGTCCGAGGGAGTAACCGCTGAGATCCTTCCGATACTGCCACCACATGCTGTTCACCCCCACGCTGACCCGCCGGTGAGCCTCGTTAACGAGCTTGTAGTAGTAGCCCCCCATCAGCTGGAATCGGTGGTTGTCCTCGACATGCTCTCCGGTCAGTGCGGCCGAGCCCAGGTTGCCCCATACCCCGTGGGCGCCGCCCTGATCGTAGCTGAGGGACAGATTGAGGCCGGTGGCGCGCACCCCGCCCCAGACCAGGCCGGTATTGGGATCACGGGTACCGGCAAAGGCCAGCAGGGAGTTCGACAGCGGCCGGCGGGACGCGGTAAGGGTCCAGCCCAGTTGTCGCCAGTCTCCGCTGTAGTCGAGGCCGCCGACCCAGTCCACCACCTCGAAACCGAGCGGCGTCGTACCCAGATCCCCCCGCCAGCGCTCTCCTTCCCAGCCCAGGGCGACGCTGGCCCCGGTAGCGGTCTGGTGATGGTCGCCGCTACACCCCGCCTCCCGGCAGGTCCCGAAGGTTTCGTTGTAGGTATCTCCCTCGAAGCGACCGGCATCCATATGCACCATATCGGTACGGAAGAAGGCACGCCCGCCGGACACAGGGGTAGCCAGTTCCAGCATGCTGGTATGGGCGCCCAGATCGGAATAACCACCGGTACCACTTGAACCCCAATATTCCTGGTTGAAGGTGATGGTCGTGTCCATATGGCGATACAGGTCCGCCGCATCGGAGCGAATGCTGCGTAACAGCCAGTCATCCTCCGGCTGTTCTCGGGTCGCCCGGGTAAAGGCCTCGTTGTCCGCGGGTGCCGCCAGCCCCGCCGCCGACATGGCCCGGGCATAGTCGTCGAGCGCCTGCGGCGATCGACCTTGTTGCCGTGAAAACCTGGCCTTGTCTCGCAGCAACCAGGCGCTTTCCATGGAAGGCGCCTGTTCATGGGCGAGCGGCGCGGCACGCCGGAACCAGTCTGCCGCCTCGTCGGATTCCCCCATCCCGGCCCAGGCATTGGCGATACGACGTGTCTCGTTCAACGACAGTTCTTGTTGTCCGCTCAGGCTCTGCAGCGCCGACTTCGCTTCGTGGCGACGGCGTAACGCGAGCAGCGCTTCAATCTCACCGAGTCGGGCATCGACCAGCCCGGGCTCGGACGCCAGCACCTTGCGGAAACCATCAAGGGCAGCATCGGCTTCTCCCCGCTCCAGAGCCCAGTCGGCCAGGACAAGATCGATCCGGGTGGCAGCCGGCTGGCCGAGCAGAAAATCGATGGCCTCACGCTCGTTCCCCTGCTCACGCAAGGCCCGAGCCTGGGCCAGCCTCCGTTCCAGTTCAAGCCGCTGCGCCAGCTCGGTCATGTCGCTGCTCCAGTGCGCCGCAGGCAACCGGGTCAGGTGCGCGAGCGCCTGCTCGTCCCGACCGCGGGAAGACAGGTACAGGGCATGGGCATAGACCTGCTGCACATCGTCGGGACGGCGCCGGGCCTGTTCGGCCATGACCGCATCCGCCCGTTCGGACTCTCCCGCCTGCAGCAGGTATTGCGCCAGGCGGTAATGCAGCCAGACATCGTCGGGCACCAGTGGCCGAGCCTGCTCCAGCAACCCGGCCGCGGCTTGCCATTCCTGGCGCTGCGCCAATGCCTCCGCCTGCTGTTGCAACAGCGACGCCCGCAGCCGGCCCCATTCATCTCCCAAACTCTGCCGTTGCCGAACCGTCAGTTGCTCCAGATACAAGCTGGCCCGCTCTGGCGATCGCCGGCTGTAGAGGGTGACGAGACCCCTTATTGCGCTGCTGTTGGCCGGCTCCTTCTGCAAGGCCTGCTGGAAATGGCGCTCGGCTTCTCCGTCTTCCCGCCGGGCAAGCGCCACCTCTCCCAGACCCACCCAGGCGTAGCTGTCGTTGCTGTCCTGCCGGCTCGCTCGCCGGAACAGCTGCTCCGCTTCGTCGAACGCCTGCGCCTCGATAGCCTGGTTTCCCTGCTGGATAAGCTTCCAGTAACGATGGGTCTGGAGCAGGCTCAGCCACTTGCTCCGCTCGCCACTGTCCGGGTCCGCCCGCACGGCCTGCTCCAGCAAGGTGATGGCTCTGTCCCTGTCACCCTGCTGCCCATAGGCCTGACCCAGGGCCCCCAACAACTGGGCATCGCCCGGGTGGGCTGCCAGCGCTCGCCGCAGCCAGCGTGCCGCCCCCTCGCCGTCGCCCTGTGCCACCAGGGCCAGGCCGCGAAGCCTGGCCTGAAACACGGGATCCGCCAGCAATGTTTGCTGCTGCTCGAGCAGTTCCCGGGCCGGCACGGCCAGCTCCCCACCGACGCTGTCCAGAAAATGCCGCAGCTGGGCAACACTGGCCTCCCCGACCGGCAACGCCCTGATCCGCTCAAGCCAGAACTCGGCAGCCTGGTTGCGGGTCAGGGATTCTTTCGTCATGTCCTGCAACAGGGAAAAGCCCTGCCGGAACTGGCCGGCATTGAGCAACAACCGGGCCAGGTTGAGCCGTACGGCGGCATCGCCAGGATAGTGGCTCTCCAGCTCCTGCAACCGGGCAATAGCCAGGGCTTGCTGCCCGGAGATGCGGGCGACCAGGGTCCAGTATTCCACCGCCAGCTCCAGGCCGGGCTGCCCCTCGGCAAACAGGGCCTGGTAGGCCTGACGGGCGTCCTCCAGCCGGCCCCCCGCCGCCAGCAGTCTCGCCTGCTGCAATTGCCTGCTGCCCGACTCGGTCAGCAGGTACATCGCCAGCTTGGCCTGCAGGTAGGCATCGGAGTCGGGTGCCAGCCGGGCCAGGCGTTCAAATTGCAGTCTGGCCTCGGCGGGGTTTTCCTGCCGCAGGGACAGTCGCAACCGGGACATCATCAGTTGCGGGTGGTCCGGTGCTATCAATGCCAGGCGATGCAAGGACTCCTGCACCAGGTCATCCCGGTGCAACGACTCTCCCAGGCGGATCTGCTCCAACAGCCAGGGCTCGGGGGCGACTTGCGCCGCGACCGGCGTCGCCAGTGCCAGGGCTACCGACAAGCCGAGCCAGCTTAGTGATTTATTGCGCATGATTGATCCCACTCGGGCAGCAGTTTCCCTGCCTCATCGAAACGATAGCGTCGCTGATCCCATCCCAGGCCGAACAGGGTCAGCACCGAATCATAGTAGGCCTGGTCTCCCGGAGGGTTCGTCGCCAACCGCCGGCGCTGGGCATCGGCCAGGGCGCCGTTTTGCAACATCGGCAGCAGGGCGGCGGAAAAGCCGACCGGCCCGCGACCGACGGCCTCTCCGGTCTGGGCATCCACCCGTTCCGGCGGGCCGGCATCCGTGGTCAGTTCGACCATGGGTTGCAGGTGTTCCAGCAGACGGACTCGATCGGGATCGCCGCCCGCCAGCATTCCGGCCCACAGGTAGCTCCTGATGGCGTCATAGCTGCCGCGGCTGCCCGAGGTTTCCGCCGGCTGCCAGCCCCGGGAACCGTGCCAGCTGATCCAGTCGGGCACCAGACCCCGGGGCGCGCTTTCCAGCCAGAGACGAAGGTTGTTGCCTCGCATTTCCCGCCAGGGGCCTTCCAGCTCGGCGAAGCGCGCCAGCAGTTGGGGAGGCAGGTAGCTCGGGTTCAATGTCCAGTGAGACTCCTTGGCAAAGCCGATCCGACCCGGCAACAGCATCATCCCCAGGCCGGGGATGTCCATGACCTCTTCACGGGCGATGCGTTGCAGCAGCAAAGTTCCCAGCACCCTGTACTTGCGGATCTGCCACAATCGCCCCGCCTCCAGCAAGGCGTAGGCAATCCACAGGTCGGAATCGGAAGCGGAATTGTCATCCAGCACCGACCATTGCCGCTGCTCGTCCCTGCCCCACAGCCAGGCGGGCAGCCGGGCGGTGAGATCCCCTTCCGCCAGGTTTTCCTCCGTCCATCGCAGCAGCCGTTCGAAAGCCTCCCTGTCATCGGCCACCAGCGCAAAGAACATGCCATAGCTCTGCCCTTCCGAGGTGGTGATGTCCCGCCCGTCGACAGGATCGATTACCCGTCCCTCAGGACCGATATAAGCCTCCTTGAACCCATGCCATTCGGGCCAGTCGCAGCCGGCCCAGGCCAGCGGGGCCAGCAGCAGTCCTATCAGCATCATGCCCAGCCTGGACATGCTTACCCCTCGTTATCCGGTGACAGCCGGCGCCGGCTCAAGGCATGCAGTCCCCGCCACAGTACCACCCCCATCAGCAGCACGCTCAGTGCCGCCAGCACGGCCAGCACGACGGGATGAGGCGACAGCACAAACCAGAGCCGTTCCCACCAGGGCAGGTAGCCCACATGATAGATATCCCCCACCCGTACATGATGGACGCCCGCTTCCCGTACCGTGGTCACGGAGCCGCCAATTTCGTCGCGCCTGCCGCCGTCGAGCAGGGCGCCGTTCAGCAGCTGATGGCCGCGGTCGGAATCGGCCAGCAGCGCCACCACACTGCGCTGTTTGTGAAAGGGTGACTGGAAACCGATCATGGCCGCCAGCACCCCGTCCGATGCCATGCTGACCTCGGTTTCCGGCCGGCGATCCACCGCCGCCGGGATCAACCCCGCCTGCGCTATCTGCCGGGCCGGCATCGCCATCCGGCTCTGGGCCTGTTCAAGCAGCAAGTGCACATTGCGATCGCCAGCCAGGTCGTCGGGGACGCGCCCCACTACGAGCACATCCAGATCCTGCCCCCTCACCGCCTGCCAGTCATCGCTCAGCCGAACCGCCAGTCCCGGGTAACCGGTGTGGGCACCGATCCTCCCCAGTACGTTGAGCAGGGTCTGCAACGCCGCCGCTCCGGCGTCCCGCTCGACCAGCACCATGGTCTGCGACAGATCGGCCATACGGCTGAACGGAAAACCGGATTGGGCGAAGGCCCCCAGATCCGGCATGGCCATGAAATGGCGATAGCCGGAGAAATCAACGGTTGAATCCCCATCGATGATGACCTTGTTGGGAATCGTCCTGTGACTCTCGCAGCGATCGGGCGAGCCGCCGATAATGGGGTTGGCGTAATCGAATTCGAACCGCAGTTCATTGCTGGAGCCAAGGCGGAGCTTGGGGATGGTCATACGAGCACCGGCCCCCGAGTCCTGGGACAACAGCAACTGCAGGAACTGCTCCCCCCGTTGCTGCTCCGGGCGCAGTTGGTAGGATCGCAGAAACTGGTTATTCAGGTTCACGGTCAGGCGGGAGCCGTCCGCGGTCCTGGGCGCGCTGTAGCGATACCTCAGTTGCATTTTCACGCCCCGTTCCCGGGCCCGGAACAGATCGGGCGGCAGATTCATGGTCAGGGCAATGGGCAGCGGATCCAGGCCGGTTGACTGCAACTGCTCGGCATAGGTCTGCAACTCGGCAAAGGACACCGGCCTGTCGGTGCGAATCCAGTTGGGGGCATCATAGGGCTGCCTCGGCTCCAGGGGCGTGACTCCGCCCACAGCCACACTCTGGCCCCGCAACAGCAGGCTCCCCTGCGCCAATCCGCGCACCGCCGTCACCAGATCCTCGTCATCCCGGCCCAGTATCAGCAGCAGCTTCACATAGGGATCCTCCGGGCTGCTGATCATTTCCAGGGTTGGCCCTTCGACCTCGGGGTAATCCCGCAGAAAATCGGGCCTGCTGACGTTAGTAGCAAAGACGATACCATGGCGTTCGGGCAGCCGATTGAACAAGACCGGAAAATCCTGCCCGCGCCACTGGGCCTGGGTGCCAAACCAGGAGGCCAGCATGCCCGCGGCCCTTTGCTGGGTCAGCCCCGGCTGGCCGGAAAAGACCACCGGCAGGGTCAGCGGGCGGTGATCGCGGCTGTCATAGAACGGTTCGGGAAAATAGGATAACTCGTTCTTCACCGGCAATTTCTGATGGCGCAACGTCAGATGGCTGTCGCTGGCCACGTCCAGCCACAAGGTGGTACTGGCGGGATTTTCGCAGATATGCTGGTAATGGCCGACGAAGTCCAGCTTCAGTCGGTTGAAATCACTGATATAACGGGGGTCCAGCGGGATCTGCACCCGGCTCCTCCTGCCCATTTGTTCGGCCGAGAGCGGGATCATGCCCATCATCTCATCGTTCAGGTACACCTTCACCTGAGACTCATTCGGAATGAGAGCCGACGAGGGAGTGAACGCCAGGTCCAGTACGGCCCGGGATACCACTTCGTCACTACGCACGCCGAACTCAACCTGGCCCTCGGGACTGCTTCCGCGCAGCTGCATCGATCCCGGCTTCACCATCATCTGGGCAAAAGGCAATTCAACGTCATGGAAGGGGGCCGGCGACGGCCGTGCAGAAGCGGCCTCCGGCGGATCGGGCAGGCCATCCGTTTCAGCCGCAACACTTCCCCCACTCCCCCATACCACCAGGGCACATAAAACGATTATTTTTTTCATAAGGTCATCATCATGGTTGAGCCAAAACAGTATGCGGACCGGATAGCCGCCGTTTTTCCCCGTCCGGCGGTACCGGCAGGAAGGACCACAGCCAGGCTACCAGCCGCCCCACGGTACCCAACAGCAGGCGTACCATTGCCGGCAAATGGGAGCCCAGGCTGTGAAAACCGCGCCATCCCAGCGACAGAATGCCTCCCAGGCTGGCCAGGGGCTTGTCACGGGTAAAACCGCGCTGGCTGCGGACCCAGGTATCGGCCCGGGCGAAAGTGCACTGGATAAAGTCGATGTGCTGCTCCCTCGACATCGGATCCATTTGCAAGCCGATATTGGTACCGGCGCTGCGCACCACGGTCGCGGCGAAGGGATACTCCAACTGGCCACGCCTGAGCAGCAGGGTAATCCTGTCCCCTACCTGGACCAGTCCATCCTGCCGAACCTCCAGCCCGGCACCGCCATCCGAGTAGTCACGCAGGATACAGGGGAACAGATGCCCGTCCTGCCGCTTGAGTGCAACAGGAATGGCCACGCTGACCCTGTGGGTCTGACGAACCTGCTTGTGTTCAATGGCCACGGCGATGGCCCCGCCCAGTATCAGCATGTTGAAAATAACCCAACCCTGACTCAGCAGTACGGTGGGGATTTCGTCGGCAGGGCCGTGCCACAGCCGCCAGAATCCCGCCAGCAGGCCGGCCAGGTTGAGCAATATCAAGATGATGTAGGGCCGGCTGATGGTCCAATCCACATGGGTCTCATCAACAAGACCGCCCTTGGCCGTCACGTTGAATTTGCCTTTGTGCGGATTGAGCAGGGCCACCGTGGTGGGTCGGGCGATGTACCAGGCCAGCACGCTCTCGTAGATCTCGCTCCAGAACGAATAACGATACTTGCCCTGGATCCGGGAATTGGTGATGCTGGCATGCACCATGTACGGCAACACATAGATCAGGATCATCACCGCCGGCGCGTAGATGATGTAGGCATGCAACAGCAGAAAAGCCAGCGGCGCCGTCAGGAAAATCAGCCGTGGAATACCGGACAGGAAATGCAGCATGGCACTGGCATAACAGAGGCGCTGTGGCCACTTGAGACCTCTTCCCAGCAACGGATTATCGAGCCGGAAGATCTGCACCATGCCCCTCGCCCAGCGGATACGCTGCCCGATGTGTGCCGACAGGCTTTCCGTGGCCAGGCCCGCCGCCAGGGGAATACGGATATAGGCGGAGGTGTAGCCTTTCCGATGCAGGCGCAATGAAGTGTGGGCGTCCTCGGTGACGGTCTCGACCGCCACGCCGCCCACGTCATCCAGGGCGCTGCGGCGGATGATGGCACAGGAACCACAGAAAAAGCTGGCGTCCCACATGTCGTTGCCGTCCTGCAGCACCCCGTAGAAGAGTGCGCCTTCGTTTGGCGTCTGGCCAAACTGCTTGAGGTTGCGTTCGAAGGGGTCCGGTGAGAAAAAATAGTGGGGCGTCTGCAACATGGCCAGTTTGCTGTCTTTCTGAAACCAGCCCATAGTCAGTTGCAGGAAGGTGCGGGTGGGCAAATGGTCACAGTCGAAGATGGCCACAAACTCCCCTTTCGCCTGCCGCAACGCGTAATTGATATTGCCGGCCTTGGCATGCTCATGGGTCGGCCGTGCGATGTAATGCACTCCCGCCTCGGCGGCGAATTCCCTGAACTCGGCTCTGTTGCCATCGTCGAGCAAATAAATGTTGAGTTTGTCCCGGGGCCAGTCTATGCCCAGGGCGCCGTACAGGGTCGGCTTGACCACACTAAGCGGCTCGTTATAAGTGGGGATCAGGATATCCACCGTCGGCCAGTCTGCCGGCTTGCCCATCAGGGGCACCGGCCGCCGGTTAAGGGGCCAGACGGACTGGAAGTATCCCAGCACCAGCATCAGCCAGGAGTAGGTCTCCGCCGCCAGCAACAGCAGGCCGAAGGTCAGGCTGAGCGGATCGTTCCAGTTCAGGGTGGAAGAGTAGCGCCACCACAAATAGCGGCAGGAGATGGTCAGCGACAGCACTATCATCATCAGCACGGCAAAGCGCCCGGGCAACCGGCGGACCACCATCGCGATGGCCCACAGGATAAGCACGAACACCACCTGGGCCTGCAGATCGAACGGCTGGGAAACAGAAAGCAACGCCAGCAACAGCGCGCAGATCCCAAGCACGACGCAGGAGGCACGGCTCAGGCCGGGAGGCGGCCGCCTGACCTTTTCTCCTCGGCGCTCCTCGGCCGGGACCGGGAAACGTGCTTGCGCGCGCCAGCGGCGCAGGGCCGTCGCCACCCGGGCCACGGCCTCGGGTACTCCCGCCCGCACCGGGTAGACCAGCAGCAACCACAGGCTCTGCAACAAATAGCGCAGGCTGTCCCCGATCCTGGGCCGCTCGGGAGAGATATGGGGAAACCAGTAGTTCCGATGCGCCCGTACTCGCTGCCACCAGGGCGACTCCAGCCGCAGAAAGAGCCACGCCAGTACCCCCCAACCGCAGCACAATAGCGCCGCAACGCTCGAACTGCCTCGTTCACGATAGCCGCGATAACGCAGGACAAGGCTCAATTGCGCCTGCGAAGACAGTACTCCCAGCAGCCAGTTCATCGCCTCCCCCCGGCCACATGTACCAGGCACCAGCTGGCCAGGGTATTGATTTCGTCGGCGGCCAGGCTGCCGTTGCTGTATTCCCCTACAGGCTGCTTGGCGGCGAGGGCTTCGGCGACCGCCTCGTCATGGTGGATAAGCAGCGGCAGCATGCCGGCATGGGTCTGTCGCCAGAACTGATGCAAATCCTGTTGCAACCGGCTCTCCACCGAAAACTGGTTCAGCAGCAGCCTGGCCTGCGGAGACAGCAGTTGCTGATGCAACCGCACATGGCTGTTGGCATCGGCGGTGAGCACGCATAAATGCGCATCGGCGGCCTCAAGCCAATGGGCGGTGCAAACATGCTCGTCGGCCGCCACATCCATAAGGATCCAGCGATAGGCGCCACTACCACTCAGCTGCCTCAAGTATTCCGGCCAGCGATCGGGATGCTGCTGGTGATGAGCAAGCCAACGGCCACGCTCGGCGACAGAAAGGCGGCCGAAGGGCAGAAAATCCAGCCCCTCGGTATAACGCAGCGCCTGATCATGCCACGGCAGGCCATCCAGTTCCGCCTGGGCCCATCCTGTGGAGGACGAAACCGGCGCATTGAAGTGCAGGCCCAACTGGTTGGCCGGCGAAAATTCCACCACCAATACGGATTCACCCAACTGCCGCAATGCCCAGGCCAACCCCGCCGATAGGGACGTGGTCCCCACACCGCCACGGAGGCCCTGCAGGGCGACTACCGGCATGAGTCGTCCTCCCCCGCCGCACCCAGCTCGCGCAGCAGGGGCCAGCGGTCATGAATGGCCGCCAGCCGCTGGTGCTGGATGATGTCCTGGTAATTCAGGGCCGACAACGAAATCACCTGGCCCAATTCATCGACATCATCCTGCAGATGCCCGGACCAATAGAGTTCGCGCTCATAGCCATTGTCTTTCTGGTTCATATCACCCCATGCAACTCAACAAGAAGCCGAGAAAGCCCACCGGCATCAACGTGGATAAGGCATCCAGTCACCACCGCTCAGGCTGACATAGTCGTTCCCCTGATACTCGATGACGACGGCGTTTTCCGTATCCGAAACCAGCGCCGTCCGTGGCAGATCCCGAAGCAGTGCCTGCCAATCGACCCCCTCTTCGCCAAAAGCCCTGCCATCGACCATTCGGGCCAGCAACTCGGAAATGGCCAGGTAGCTGGTCGGTTCACTGACCTCGATCCTGGGTCCCTGGTAAGGACGCTGCATGCCGATCAATTTGATCCCCACCGGCACCCGGGTCACTCTGGGGTTGGGAATATCGCGCAACCCGGCCAGCTGGATTCGGTCTCCCCCCAGGGCAGCGCCATGTTCGGGCACGAAGAGCACCATGACCTGCCGCCCCGACTGTTCCAGTTCCTCGAGGAAAGCGTCCAGTTGCTCGAGCAGCAACTCCGCCCGCGACTGGAACGAAGCCGGCCGACGCTCCCCCACCCAGCGATTGCCATCATGCAGGGGGATAAGGTTGAAGAAGGTGGCACTGCGGGGCTCGGTGTCGGACTGCCGCTGCTCCAGCCAGCGTCGCAGCAGCTGTTGATCATTGAGAATGGGCTCGCCATCGAAGGCGACCAACTGGTGCCCAATTCCCTGCTGCGGCATCAGGGCCGCCTCCAGATTACCGTGGCGGCGCAAATCAACCAGATAGTTTCCGAAGTTGCCGGTATGATCCATCATCAGCCGGGAATCAAACCCCAGCTGGGCCAGGTTATCGAACAGGTAACAACGCGGGTCGACCGGTTGATAAAGATCTTTCTGGGGAGACTGGCCGCAACTGGCCCGGAGCAGCCGGATCCCGGCGGGGCCGCTGTAAGACGTCGCCGAGTTGAAATTCGTGAACATCACATCGAAGTGGCGCCAGAGCGGATGGTCGTCCAGACCGGACATCTCCAGATCCGACCAGGACAGGGAGCAGATATTGAGCAACAGAATATCGAAGGGCTGGGCATCCGTGGCCAGGGTGGACGGAAACGCCGTCTGCCGCCCCTGCTCCCGCTCATAGAACGCGTTCAGGTACGCCCTGAGGTTCTGGCTGGTTGCCGGTGCGCCGGCTTCCCCCTCATCCTGATGCTCATTTTTTACGCCGGGTGCCGGTACCGCCGTGGTCCGCTCGACCACGGGCGAAAGTCCGCCGACCGGGCCGGAGACGGCCCCCAGGTTGAGCCAAACCAGCATAATCACGGTCAGGGTGGTAATCCGCAGCCACAGGGAGAAAAACAGATAGGCCACCCACAGGATAAAAGCCGCGCCCACCATCTTCCAGTTGATGAAACGCTGCAACAACTCCAGCAGATAGTCGCCACTGAAGCTCGCCAGCTGGCCTCCCTGGCTAAGGATGCTGTTCAGGCCCGGCAGCCAGGTGTCATGGTAAAAGAGCCCGATAGCAATGGGCAGGCCAATCCAATGACGCAGCCGGTGCAGCCTGATATTCGGGATCGGGAGCAACAGATAGGCCATGAATGCGAGGTTGGCCAGGGCATTGAAATTGAGGTAGCCATACCACAGCAACCCGAATTTCAGCAGGAAGTAGTAGTTCCACCCCCCCAGGCCGCGCCAGTATCTCCAGGAGCCGGCAGGCGCCACGGCGGCCGGTATCGTATTAGTTTTTTGGGTCATGTGCAGAACGTGAAGTAGTGGTAGTGGGGCGCTGCCTGGTTCCTTCCCATTTCAGGTAGCGCGGTGCAAGAAAGTGCTGGCGCCATTGCCGCCAACGCCGCGGCCACCAGCCTCGCAGGAAATATCCCAGAGGCAGCAGGACGACCGCCAGCAGAATGAACAGGGAGACGATGTCTCCAACGGGCATCATGCGTTTTCCTCCTTTCTGAATACCGGCAACCGGATGGCACTGGGCTCGGGCCTGATCCTGGGGGGATGGGACAGGGTCTCCGCCGTCTCCGCCAGGGAACCGGCGTCGGTATGAACCGCCCAGCCCCCGGTTGATCCTGGCCGGGAGTTCAATCCCTGCAACTGTTCCAGCACATGGCGATCCTGATGCCACACCACCCGGTGACTGAACAGCTCGGCGGCAGACAACCGGAAAATACGGCCAAGGGTCAGCTCCAGCTCGTTAATCGCGCAGGCAAACAGGAAAAGGAACACCCGATCACCCACGACGGTCGCTAAATCACCGTCACGCTGCATACGGCAGAGGGTAAGCACCTGTCCGGGCCTGATACCGGCTACGGGACACAACGACACCAGGAGCCCCTTGCCGTCTTCCGGCAGCAATGGATTGGCCATCAGGTCATGCAGGGCGCCCTGAAAGCGCTCCAGACTGACCACCCCTTTCAACCGAAGAGGGCGCATCGAGTCTATCAGGGTGCCGATATCGGCCGGTAGATGACGGGCAAAGACCTGGCCCTGAATACTGTCCAGCAAGGTCAGGAAACGAGACAGAGGGGCGTGATGCGGTACCACCAGGTTGGCGCCACAGGTCAGCAGCAGGCGCTCGTCTATTCGGCGCAGGCAGGCACTCAGCTCCCGCACCACCAGTTTGAGGCCGTTGCCGCGCTGCTGACGCAGCCGGTGAATGCGCTGGGCCAGGGCTTCGATAGCGCTGCCGCGCTCCAGCACGAACACCAGGGTGGCGGTCCGGGCCTTCAGCCCTTCGTCGCAGAGCGCATCGGCACCATCAAAAAGACGCCACAATTCCGTCGGGGCCGGCATATCTTCCAACGCCGCCAGTTCGGCCAGAACCTGATGCTCGTCATTCCGGGGTTGCGGCTGCTGGGGGCTGTCCGGCACGACCCGCCAGCCCTCTTCCCGTGCTCTGGTCAATTTCATCTGCTGGCGCGCACTGACACCGGCCTGATTGCACCAGAAGTCCACCTGATAAAGGCAGCTGTCCTGTAACGAGTGCAATCGCCCTAATCCGTACAGGGTCCGGTGCCGAGACAACAAGGCAGTATGCAGTGCAGTACCGCCGGCACCATGAGCGATGACCATCAGGGTGCAGCCTTGTTGCGCCAGCCAGCCATGGGTATCGGTCAACCATCTCCGCAACAGGGGCTCGGACAAGCGCTGCCAGAGAGAAAGCGGTGTCAACAGTATGAGCAGATAGCCACGCGGCTTGAGCGTACGCATCAGGTCTTCGGTCAGCGATACGATGGCGGCCTCGCTGTCCGGCAGTGAAAACAGGGGCAATCGCGAGGGGCCGCCTTCGCCCAGGCCATCGGCCACATCCAGCGCTCTGCCGCCGGCACACAGCAGCGCCACCTTGGCATGATCCGCCTGGGCGCCTATTGCCTGCCGGCTCAACAGCATGGCGTCATACTGGCGATCGACATTAAGCCAGTATAAACCGGGCGCCTGCATAAACAGCAGTTCATCCAGCAAACCCCGGATACCTATGGAGAATAATCCCGCCATTAGTGCTCTTTATATTTGGTTATTACGGTCGAGTACCATCTTGACTCAAACCCGATATCTGCAGCACCGGCCCGTACCGATACATAGGGCAACAGGGCAGGTATTAGCCACTTGGTTATAAACGCGCATATCATATACATAACGTGGTTATTTTAACATCATTGTTCGCCCGAACGCCCTTTTCCGGAACATATCCCTGTACAAACCCTGTATCCGGCCACAAGCCTGCGCCGAGCCTTTACCCTTGACCATGATACGACTTAACAATAGCACTAAAAGGATTCGTTCAGATCTCGACTTTGTCGAGGAACCTTCATATAAACTCGCGGGGACACACCGGTCATCTGTCGGAAGAAGGCCACAAAGGCGCTGTCACTGGCAAAATCGAGTGCGCTGGCCACCACGGACGTCCGCGCCCGGCTGGCCAGCAGTTCGATGGCCTTGAGCAGACGCCACTGCTGCCGCCATTGCTGGTAGCTGAGCCCGGTATCTCGCCGGAAAATCCGGCTGATGGTCTTTTCGCTGGCCCCTACCCGGACCGCCAGTGCGCCCAGCGGCGGCGGCAGTTCATGCAGGTTCAGACAACGCAAGCGGCTGTCCGCCGGCAATGGCAGCAGGGTTGGCTCCCGCCGTGCCACGTGCAGTTCATCCAGGCACACCGCCAGCCAGTGGATGGCAGGCCCCCGGCGCCAGTCACAATCGAAATCCGCCAGCGCCATTCGTTCCAGGATTTCGCGCAACAGTGGTGCCACTTCCAGCACCTCGACCTCCGCCGACAGGCCTTGGCACAGGGCGGCATCCAGGTAGACGGAACGATAGTCGACCGCCGCCCTCATCTCCGCCCGGTGCCAGGTCCGCGGCGGTATCCAGGCGAGCCGGGTGGGCGGCAGCATGCACAGCCGATCGGCCAGGGTAATGGCGATACAACCGCCCTGGGCGAACAGCAGTTGCCCCATGTCATGCCGGTGCACGCCGGAGTCGTGGCGCCCCATCTCGGCGGCGACACCCACGACCGGCTGACCGATCCGCTCCGGATTGAAGTCGTCATCCGCATTAAGCCAGGCCATAATTGTCCTATTTCATATATTTTATGCTCTTATTATTGTAATAACGCTTTCATCCAGGCACTAGCATGACCGTCATCCCACAGGCACCACGAGGTGATGAAGATGACAAAAAAATTAACCCTGCCACTGGCAACCAGCCTGATGATGTTTCCCCAGGTTGCGGAAACCATATACAGCCCGGCCCTGCCCGGCATTTCACGCGCTTTCTCGGTGACGGCCGAGCAGGCGGCGCAGACACTCTCGCTCTATTTCCTGGCATTTGCGCTCGGTGTCGTGGTGTGGGGACGGCTGTGCGATCGGCTAGGTCGACGTCCGACCATGCTGGCCGGCCTGTCGGTTTATGCCGCCGCCTCGCTGATGGCACTGCTGAGCCCGGACTTCGGCATATTGCTGGCCGCCAGGATATTGGCGGCCTTCGGTGCCGCCGTAGGATCGATAGGAACGCAGACCATGCTGCGGGACAGCTATCATGGTGCCGAGCTGGCCTCGGCATTTGCCGTTATCGGCGTCGCCCTCGGAGTCGGCCCCGCCATCGGGATCGGCAGCGGCGTCATTCTGGTAACCCACTTCGGCCACCAGGGCGTCTTTGCCGGACTGGCCGTGCTCGCCATGGCCCTTCTCCTCTGGAGCTCTCTTACCTTGCCCGAAAGCCGGCCCGACTCCGCCGCCATAGCTCCGCTGTGGCCTACCCTCTGTACCATGGCCAGGGACAGGGGCATATGGCGAGACGCTCTTTTGATCGCCCTGTTCAACCTGTGTCTGTTCAGCTACTACCAGCTCGCCCCGTTCGAGTTTGAGCGCCTGGGCTGGTCAACCACCTTGTTCGGCTACAGCGGGCTAGTGCTGTCGGTGGCTGTTGTGCTCGGCTCCCAACTGAGCCGGCGACTGCTAGGTCGTGGCTGGCACAGTCATCGGCTGGTATTGCTGGCGGCAGTGCTTGCCCTGCTCGGTAGCGTGGGCGTAGCGGCCATGGCCTCGCAGCGGGGGTTCCTCCTGCCCATGCTGCTGGTGGTGCTGGCCTATGCCCTCGCCATTCCCAACATTCTGGCCACCGCCCTGGCAGCCTACCAAGACAGGGCGGGAACCGCCGGCGCCCTGCTGGGACTGCTCTATTACTTGCAGCTCGGCCTGGGCCTGGTCGCGGCCGCCCGGCTCCAGCACCTGGGTCTGGTCCTGCTGTGCTCAGCCGCCGGAGCCCTGCTGTTGGCCACGCTGAAAGCACGGCGGGCGGCCATGTGATGGATCGCCGATCGCAGCGAAAAAAAGGGAGCCCGTAGGCTCCCTGTGCGTGGTGCAGCCACCATGGTGGCGAGAATACCGCGCTCAGATATCCAGGTTGGCCACCTTGAGGGCATTGGTCTCGATAAACTCGCGACGAGGCTCCACGTGGTCGCCCATCAGGGTGGAAAACAGCTGATCGGCGGCCACGGCGTCCTCGATGGTCACGCGCAGCATGCGACGGGTGCCCGGGTCCATGGTGGTTTCCCACAGCTGATCCGGGTTCATTTCGCCCAGCCCCTTGTAACGCTGCACATAGAGGCCGCGCTTGCTCTCGTTCATCAACCATTCCAGGCCTTCGGCGAAACTGTCCACCTGCTTGGTTTTCTCACCCCGCTTCACATAGCCGCCTTCCTCGATCAGGCTGGCGATACCCTTGCCCAGTGCCACTATGCTGCGGTATTCGCCTGAAGCGAAGAAGTCGTAGCTGATCGGGAATTCCCGCTCTATGCCGTGCTGACGTACCTTCACCTGGGGCAGATAACAGTGCCGCTCCTCGAAGAAGCGGTAGTCCAGCAGGTACTGGGTACCGTTGGTGTTGTTGTTCTCCAGCGACTGGTTGATGGCCGCTACCCAGGCCTGTACCTGAGCTTCGTCGGTCAGCGCCTCCAGGCTCAGTTCGGGCTGGTAGATCAGCTCATTGAGCACCACTTCGGGCGCCCGACGGGACAAGCGCACGATCAGCTCCTGCACCTTGCGGTAGTCGTTGACCAGCTTTTCCAGCTGATCGCCGGCGATGGCCGGGGCCGACTCGTTGACGTACAGGGCGGCGCCATCCAGCGCCAGGCTGGTCTGGAACTGCAGCATGGCCGGCTCGTCCTTCAGATACTGCTCTTGCTTGCCCTTCTTCACCTTGTACAGCGGTGGCTGGGCGATATAGACGTAACCCCGCTCGATGATCTCCGGCATCTGCCGATAGAAGAAAGTGAGTAGCAGGGTACGGATGTGGGCACCGTCCACGTCCGCATCGGTCATGATGATGATATGGTGGTAGCGCATCTTGTCCGGATTGTACTCGTCCCGGCCGATACCGCAGCCCAGGGCCGTGATCAGGGTGGCCACCTCCTGGGATGATAGCATCTTGTCGAAACGCGCCTTCTCCACGTTCAGGATCTTGCCCTTGAGCGGCAATATCGCCTGATACTTGCGGTTACGCCCCTGCTTGGCGGAACCACCCGCCGAGTCACCCTCCACTATGTAGAGTTCGGACAGGGCCGGATCCTTCTCCTGGCAATCGGCCAGCTTGCCGGGCAGGCCGGCCAAATCCAGGGCCCCCTTGCGGCGGGTCATTTCCCGCGCCTTGCGCGCCGCTTCCCGGGCCCGGGCCGCGTCGATGATCTTGTTGACCACTATCTTGGCATCGCTCGGATTCTCCAGCAGGAACTCGCTCAGCCGCTCGGCCATGGTCTGTTCCACCGCCGTTTTTACCTCGGAAGAGACCAGCTTGTCCTTGGTCTGGGAGGAAAACTTGGGATCCGGCACCTTGACCGAAATCACCGCGGTCAGGCCTTCCCGGGCATCGTCACCGGAGGCGGAGGTCTTGGCTTTCTTGCTGTAGCCTTCCTTGTCCATAAAGGTGTTCAGGGTACGGGTCAGGGCGGCACGGAAACCGGCCAGGTGAGTACCACCATCACGCTGGGGGATATTGTTGGTAAAGCAGAAGATATTCTCCTGGTAGGAGTCGTTCCACTGCATCGACACCTCCACCGCGATACCGTCTTCCCGTTCGGTGGCAAAGTGGAATGCCTTGGGATGGATCGGCGTCTTGTTGCGATTGAGGTATTCCACGAACGCCTGGATGCCGCCTTCATACTGGAAGTGGGCTTCCTTGTTGTCACGCTCGTCCAGTAGCCGGATAGAGACGCCAGAGTTCAGGAACGACAATTCCCGCAGCCGCTTGGCCAGAATATCGTAATGGAAGTCGGTGTCGGTAAAGGTTTCATGGCTGGGCCAAAACCGGATCAGGGTACCGGATTTGGTGGTTTCCCCTACCGCCACCAGGGGTGCCTGGGGCTCGCCGTGACGGTAGCTCTGCTCATGGACCTTGCCACTGCGCCAGACGGTCAGCTGCAGCTTCTCGGACAGGGCATTCACCACCGAGACCCCCACCCCGTGCAGACCGCCGGAGACCTTGTAGGAGTTGTCGTCGAACTTGCCGCCGGCGTGCAATACGGTGAGGATAACTTCCGCCGCCGACCGGCCTTCTTCTTCGTGAATGTCGACCGGAATCCCCCGACCATCGTCGGACACGGAAACAGAGCCATCCGCATGGATGGTAACGACGATGTCCTTGCAATGCCCGGCAAGGGCTTCGTCAATCGAGTTATCCACCACCTCGAACACCATATGGTGCAGACCAGTGCCATCGTCTGTGTCGCCGATATACATGCCCGGACGTTTCCGGACCGCATCCAGACCTTTTAATACCTTAATACTCGAAGAGTCGTAAGTGTGTTCACTCATTGGCTTACTCGCACTCCTGGGTTTCGGTGATTTCACCCTGTTTCACGTGAAACAGCTTACTGTTATCCCGTGTGATCATCTGACTGAGCTGGGCCACATCGATGGCGGAAATAAATACCTGGGCCCCCAGTGCATTCAACCGGGCGGCCAGCAATCCGCGCTTTTGTTCATCCAGCTCAGACGCAAAGTCATCTATCAAAAAAATGCAGTCCTGCCCGGACTCTGTTTTCAAGTAGAGTCCCTGGGCCAGGCGCATGGCGCACACCAGCAATTTTAACTGGCCGCGCGACAACAAGTCCTGTACCGGCATCCCCCTGGTCTTGATGCGGATCTCGGCCTTATGGGGGCCGGACTGGGTATACCCCAGCCCCAGATCCCGCTCATAGCCCTGTTCCAGCACCCGGGCCAGCTCGGCCTGCCGATCCCACCCCCGGAAAAAATCGAAGGAAAAGTCGTACTCCGGCAGAAAATCTGCCGCTATTTCCTTGATCACCGGTGAGATGGCATCGGCGTAGTGCTGCCGGAAGCGACTCAGTTCCTCGCCCACCGCTACCAGCTGTGGGTCCCAATAGCTCAGTTCCCGATAGGGCCGCTGCTGGCGCAGCAGGGCGTTGCGCTGCTTGAGCAACCGGCGAAAACGTCCCCAGGCGGCGAAGAAGTCCTGGTTGCAATAGAACAGGCCCCAATCCAGGTAGGCCCGTCGCAACTTGGGCCCGCCGGTCAACAGATTATACCCTTCCGGGTGGATCAACTGAATGGGCAGAATGTGCGCCAGGTCGGCCAGCCGCTCCGCCACCCGGCCGGCTACCTTCAGGCGGGTATCGCCGGAGCGGGTTTTGCTCAGGCCCACGGGCAGACTGTCGTCATCCCGATGCAGTCGGGCGAACAGAGTAAAGGCCTGTTCCCCCTGCTGGATCACCCGACCGGTAAGGTGGGTGCGAAAGGAACGCCCAAACCCCAGATAATGAATGGCTTCCAGAACACTGGTCTTGCCACTGCCGTTGGGACCAACCAGCAGGTTGATGCCGGCGGCAGGCACCAGGCGGGCATGACGGATATTGCGAAAATCCTTGAGCTGTAAATTAAGCAGGGCCATGCTCAGAGCCGCATCGGCATCACCACGTAAAGTGCGTCCCCGTTGTCTTCCGCTTCAATCAGACCACTGCTGCTGGCGTCTTTCAGGCTGAGCTTGACCTTGTCGGACTTGAGGGTGCCGAGGACGTCCAGCACATAGGAAACGTTGAAGCCGATCTCCAGCTCACTGCCCTGGTAGTCCACGTCCAGTACCTCTTCCGCCTCTTCCTGTTCCGGGTTGTTGGCGGTGATCTTGAGCAGTTGCTCCTGCATGTTCAGCCGCACGCCGCGAAACTTCTCGTTGGACAGAATGGCCGCCCGGGAAAAGGCTTGCTTCAACTCTTCCCGGCCACAGATCAGGGTCTTGTCGCATTCCCGCGGCAGCACCCGGCGGTAGTCGGGGAAACGGCCATCCACCAGCTTGGAGGTGAAGATAAAGCCGGGGGTCACCGCCCGGAGGTTGCTCTTGCCGATCTGCAGCCGTACATCCTGGTCTTCATGCTCCAGCAGCTTGACCAGCTCCAGTACCCCCTTGCGCGGCACTATCACCTGCTGAGCCGGCAACTCCTGCGCCAGCAACTGACGCTGGCAGGTAGCCAGGCGATGGCCGTCGGTGGCCACGGTTCGCAGCCACTGACCTTCGGTTTCGAACAGCATGCCGTTGAGGTAATAGCGCACATCCTGGATGGCCATGGAAAACTGGGTGGATTCGATCAGCTTTTTCAGGGCCTGCTGGTTGATGTCAAACTCCAGCTCGGAGTTCCATTCCTCGATATTGGGGAAGTCTTCCGCCGGCAGAGTAGAAAGATTGAACCGGCTGCGCCCGGAGCGCAGCAGCAGCCGCTCCCCTTCCAGGGTGAAGGTCAGCTCGGCGCCGTCGGGCAGGCCCCGGCAGATATCCAGCATCTTGCGCGCCGGTACCGTGGTGCGTCCGGCGGTCACCGGCTCGTTCAGGGCCACCATCGCCACCATTTCCACCTCGGTATCGGTACCGGTCATCGACAGTGAGTCATCACTCACACTCAGCAGTATGTTGTTGAGGATCGGCAGGCTGGGGCGGCCCCCCAGGGCACTGGATACCAATTGCAGGGGACGCAGGATCGCTTCGCGGCTGATGGTAAACTGCATGGGGTTCTCCGGTTCAGGAAGACAGGGTACGGATAAGATTGGAATAATCTTCCTTTATATCATGACTCTCTTCACGCAGCTGGCCGATTTTTCGGCAGGCGTGCAACACCGTGGTGTGATCCCGGCCACCGAAGGCATCGCCGATCTCCGGCAGGGAGTGATTGGTCAACTCTTTGGCCAGGGCCATGGCCAGCTGGCGTGGCCGGGCCACCGAACGGGAGCGCCGCTTGGAGAGCAGATCCGCTACCTTGATCTTGTAGTACTCGGCCACCGTCTTCTGGATATTGTCTATGGTCACCAGCTTTTCCTGCAGCGCCAGCAGGTCGCGCAGCGCTTCACGCACGAAGTCGATATTGATGGCCCGGCCGGTAAAATTGGCGTTGGCGATCACCCGGTTCAGGGCCCCTTCCAGCTCACGTACGTTGGAGCGCAACCGCTTGGCGATAAAAAAAGCCACCTCGTCCGGCAAATGCATGTTGTTCTCGGCGGCCTTGCGCATCAGGATCGCCACCCGGGTTTCCAGCTCTGGCGGCTCTATCGCCACCGTCAGGCCCCAGCCGAAGCGGGACTTGAGCCGATCTTCCACCCCGTCGATTTCCTTGGGATAGCGATCCGAGGTCAGGATGATCTGCTGGTTGCCTTCGAGCAGGGCGTTAAAGGTGTGGAAAAACTCCTCCTGGGAACGCTCCTTGTTGGCGAAGAACTGGATATCGTCGATCAGCAGGGCGTCCACGCTGCGGTAGTAGCGCTTGAATTCCTCGATGGCATTGTTCTGCAGCGCCTTGACCATATCCTGCACAAAGCGCTCGGAGTGCATATAGATGACCTTGGCATCCGCCTTGCGGGCACGGATACCGTTGCCCACCGCATGCAGCAGGTGCGTCTTGCCCAGGCCGGTGCCGCCATAGAGGAACAGCGGGTTGTAAGCCCCGCCCGGGTTGTCCGCCACCTGGCGGGCCGCGGCCCGGGCCAGCTGGTTCGACTTACCCTCGACGAAATTGTCGAAGGTATAGTTAGGATTCATATTGCTCTTATGATTGATCTGCGGCTTGTCCTCGGCCTGCTCTATCCAGGAAGGGGCTGCCAGCACCTTGGCCTGGGGCTTGTTGTTGGCCACCAGGTTGACCTGAGCCCGCTTGTTGCCCACCTCAAATTTCAGCTGCGGGCAGTTGCTGCCGCAAAATTCGCCAAGCAGGCCGTTGATCCGGATCAGGTACTTATCCCGAACCCAGTCGAGTACAAAACGGTTGGGAGCAAACAGGGTCAGAGTGTTGTCGCCCAGCTCCGCCTGCAGCGGCCGGATCCACATACTGAATTCCGCAGAAGGCAATTCATCTTGTAGCCGGTTAAGACACTGCTGCCAAAGCATAGCGCTCATCAGAACTCCTGGAACATAAGGGATCAATCAAGGGGCAGTTATTCTACTTACCCGGGGGCAGGATCTCTAGCCGGATCGCGTCGATCCGGGAAAATATGAT